>DASYLG010000446.1:0-9500 GCA_036009685.1 Iamia sp.
GCGGGAGCAGCACCACGGCCGCCAGCACCAGGGCGGTGAAGTGCCAGAGCAGGATCGTCATGGCGTTGCGGTTGAGCACGAGGGCGAAGACCTGGACCGGTCGGCGCCCGAGCGCCCGCTGGAGCTGGGTACGGGCCACCACGGCGAGCCCCGTCTGGGCCAGACCGAGGGCGACGAGCGTGGTCGTGGGCGGGGCGTTGTTGGCCAGATCCTGGCCCGGGTAGCCGACCAGGCTGACCGGGAACGGCCCGGCGTGGGTCAGCAACCAGAGGACGCCCAGCCCACCACCGAGCAGGGCCCACCCGGTCGCCCGGTGCCCGGCCAGACGGCCGTCGTACCAGGCGAAGCCGATCTGCTGGCAGACGCAGAACACGAGCAGGAAGTTGACGGCGGCGACGGCGTCGCCCGCCCCGGCGACGCGGGCCCCGTCCACCGCCGCGGCGCCGGCGGCGAGCACCGCCACCGTCCGCCAGCCGAAGCGCTCGTGGGCCCGCCACAGGGCGGGGGCCACGGCCACGACGAGGACGTAGACGGCGAGGAACCAGACCGGCACGACCACGAGCCAGGCGATGGGCTCGACCACGTCCGCCGGCACACCGGCCGCACGCAGCAGGGCGGCCGCCCCGGCCCAGACCCCGAACAACAGCGCCGCCGGTCGGACCAGGCGGATCAGCCGGGTGCGGAGCCAGGTGGAGTAGCCCTCGCCCCGGCCTCGGGCCCCCGACCACGACGCCGCGTTGGCCACCCCGCCGACCACGAAGAAGAGCGGCATCACCTGGAACAGCCAGGTGAGCGGGCGCATCAGCGGGACGGTGGCCAGGGCGTTCACGCCGTCGAAGCGGCCGTCGGCGTAGCTCGGCACGACCACCAGCCAGTGCCCGACGGCGACCGCCACCATGGCGACCGCCCGCAACAGGTCGACGGTCAGATCCCGCTCGGGCCGGGGTGGAGCGGGTCGCTCGGGGACGGCGAGGGTCGGGGTGGTGGTGGACACGATGGCCTCCGGTGCAGGTGGGTCGGGCCACCCTCGGCGGCCCCGGCTCCCCTGGGCATGGAGGCCACCCCCCAGGGTCCCGTGGGGAACCCCCGAGGTCTCGAGGTGCTCAGACCGGGTCGGCGAGGCCGCGCTGGTAGACGGCGGCCACGACCTCGTCGATCGCCGGCTCCTCGACGGCGATGTCGACCACCTCGGCCCGGGCCATGGCCGCGGCCACGACGGCCGAGGCCGACACGCCGTCGGACGCCAGCCGCAGCCGCTGGCGCACCCCGTCGACGGCGACCGCGGCGACCCCCGCGACCTCCAGCGGCGGACCGGGCTCGGCCAGGGTGACCACCACCGTCCGGGTGGCACCGGAGGCACGGACGAGGGCGGCCAGCTCGCCGTCGTGGACGACCCGGCCGTGGTCGATCACCACCACCCGGCGGCACAGCCGCTCGACGTCGACCAGGTCGTGGGTCGTCAGCAGGACGGTGACGCCGCGCTCGGTGTTGAGGTGGGCCAGGAAGCGGCGCACCCGGTCCTTGGCCACCACGTCGAGGCCGATGGTCGGCTCGTCGAGGTAGATCAGCTCGGGACCGTGGAGGAGGGCGGCGGCCAGGTCGCCCCGCATCCGCTGGCCCAGCGACAGCTGGCGGACGGGGGTGTCCAGGATGTCGGCCAGGTCGAGCAGCTCGTCCAGCTCGGCCCGCCGCTCCCGGTAGTCCGCCTCGGGCACGGCGTAGATGTGACGCAGCAGCTCGAAGCTGTCGACCAGCGGGAGGTCGGGCCACAGCTGCGACCGCTGCCCGAACACGACGCCGACCCGCCGGGCCAGCTCGATCCGGTGCCGGTTGGGGTCGAGGCCGTCGACCCGCACGGTGCCGTCGGTCGGCACGAGGATGCCGGTGAGCATCTTCACCGTGGTCGACTTCCCGGCGCCGTTGGGCCCGAGGTAGCCGACCATCTCGCCTCGGCGCACGGTGAGGTCGATGCCGTCGACGGCCCGCACCTCGCGTCGGACCCGGCGCAGGCGGCCCCGGCGGACGCGCTGGGTGAAGACCTTCTCCGCCCCCCGCAGCTCGATCAGGACCTCCCCGCCCGCGACGCCGGTCATGCGCCCGTGCTCCGGTAGGCCCGGATGCCGGCGCCCCAGATCGCCAGTCCCACGACCATCGTGACGGCGGCGACGCCGGGTCCGGCCCACGCCAGCCCGGCCGGCGCCCCGAGCTCGTCGTCCCGGCCGATGAGTCCCAGGGCCGGGTAGTAGGCGGTGAAGGCCAGCGGCACCACGTAGCGGGCGAGCGTCCGCACGCTCGGGGCGTAGACGCCGAGGGGGTACATCGACATCTGGCGGCCGCCGTAGGTGAAGGCGGCCGACACCTCGCGCGAGTCGATCAGCCAGAAGGTGACCGCCGTGGTGGCGATCCAGACGGCGGCGTAGATCACGGCCCCGCCGACGAGCGACACCACCAGCAGTGCCGCCGACCGCGGCCCGAAGGGAACGTCGGTGGCGGCGAGCCCGACGACCAGGACGGCGACGGACTGGGCCAGCTTGCCGAGCGCGGCGAGGTCGACGTCCTGGGTCACCACCTGGAACAGCAGCCGGCGGGGCCGGAGCAGGTAGGTGTCCAGCCGCCCGCTGCGCACCAGGTCGGGCAGGTGGTCGAGCTGGCCCACCGTCACCTCGGCCAGGTGGAAGCCGGTCTGGGCCAAGCCGGTCAGCAGCACGACCTCACCCAGCGACCAGCCGACCAGCTCGTCGACGTTGGAGAAGATCGCCGCCACCGCCACCACCTCGAGGGCGGCGATGGCGAACGAGGTCAGCAGCGAGGCCGCGAACGGCCCCGGGTACTCCATGGCCGAGCGGACCTCGGCCCCCACCAGCCGCCCGTAGAGCCGCACCGACCCGGCGTCGTCAGCCACCCTGCACCACCACCTTGCGCGTGGCTCGGGCCAGCGTGGCCCGCCCGGCGAGGAGCAGGGCGACGGCCCAGGCCGCCTGGCCGGCGAGCGCCACGGGCAGCGACGGCGACGTCGTCCCCGTCCACACGTCCGAGACCCCCTGGATGGTGGCGGCGAAGGGCAGCAGCCGGACCGCGGTCTCCAGCCCATCGGGCAGGAGGGGCAGGGGGATGCTCATGCCCGAGCCGAAGAGCCAGACCGTCAGCAGCACCCGCTCGACCCCCCGGGCGTCGAGCACCCAGAACCCGCTGGCGGAGGCGAGGAACCGGAGCCCGAAGCTCACCGTCACGGCCAGGACCATGGCGACGACGACGGCGGGTACGTCGACGAGGGCCGGCAGCCGGGCGTCGAACAGCAGCACTCCCACGGCGACGGGCGGGATGAACCGGACGAGGACCTCGTAGGCGGCCCGACCGGCGTCGACCGCGCCCCACCACGCCTGCAGGTCGACCGGGCGGTACAGGTCGACCACCACGTCGCCGGTGCGGATCCGCTCGGTCAGGTCGGGGGTGCGGAAGAAGATGTTGACCACCCCGATGAGCCCCTGGCCCAGCCAGATCTGCGTCACCAGGCCGTCCCGGTCCAGGCCGTCCACCGGCGCTCCGCCTCGCGAGCGGACGACGGCGGCGACGACGCTCGTGAGGAGGATGCCGAACACGGTGTTGGTCAGGAGGGCGGCCACCGTCGCCCCGCGGTAGGTGGCGAACCGGCGGAAGGCCCTCCGAGCGACCTCCACGTACACCCGCACGACACCCGACCGTACCGCCCGGCCCCAACCCGCCCCGGCGGTTAGGAGCCGAGCCGCCAGGCGAGGCGACCCGAAAGCACAGTGCCCTGCTCTCCGAGGCCCTGCCGAGGAGATGTCCGCCGCGACCCGGCCCCATCGGCGCAGGTCCTTGCCGGGGACCCGTCCCCCGGCAGGTTGGGTAGCGACCACTCACGCCAGGAGCCGGCGCCGCCCGCACCATGGCCCTCGGCCACGACGTGGTGGCCATGACCGAGGAGAGACGAAGATGCGAGGGACGCAGAGGATCATCAGCGCCGTGGTGTTCGTGGTGCTCGCGCTCGGCGGCTACGGCTGCCGGTACGCGCTGCGCGAGGCGACCGAAGGGGCGGCCGACAAGGTCGCCCAGGACGCCATCGACGACGCCGCCGACGACTCCCAGTGGCGGCCTCCGACGACCGTCGCTCCCACCACCACCGAGTCGACGGTCGAGCCCGAGGTCACCACCACGACGACCGCGCCGGTGCCCGAGGACGCCGATTCCCGCCCGAAGGGTTGGCCCGCCGGTCTGGAGCTGGTCGAGGGTCTCGACGTGCAGTCCACGTCCGACGTCGCCGGTCTCGGCGTCATCGGCCGGGTCAAGGGCGAGCTCACCGTGGTCACCGATGCGATCCGGGCCGACCTGACGGCGGCCGGGTTCGCCATCGACCCGACCGGGTCGACCGATCCGGCCGTGGGCGGCGGCGGTTCGGTCACCCAGGCGGCCGGCCCGATGGGGACGGCCACCGTGCTCATCAGCCCGGTCCCCGAGCAGCCCGGCACCCTGCTGGTCACCTACCGCCTCCAGCCGACGGCGGGGTGAGAGGTGTCATCCGCCACTGAGTGAGGACTCACTCAGTGGCGGCGGTACGGTGGCCGGCGATGTCGACCGCCCCCACCCGCACCCGAGCCCCGGCCATGTCGGTCGAGGACCGCCGCTCGGCCATCGTGGCGGCCGCCGTCCCCCTCTTCCTCGAGGGGGGCCTGGCCATCACGACCCGGGAGGTCGCCGAGGCCGCCGGCATCGCCGAGGGCACGATCTTTCGCGCCTTCGCCGACAAGGACGAGCTGGTCGAGGCCGTCATCGCCGCCGCCCTCGACCCCACGGTGGCCGACGAGGGCCTGGCCGCCATCGACCCCACGCTCCCGCTGGCCGATCGCCTCGTCGCCGCCGTCGACGTCCTCCGCGAGCGGGTCACCACCTTCACCCGGGTCATGGCCCTGACCGGGCCGGCCCGTTCCGGCCCGGTCGGCCAGCCCAAGCCACCCGTCGCCCTCCCCCGCCTCGAGGCCCTCTTCGAGGCCGACGCCGACCAGCTGCGCATCACCCCGACGGACGCGGCCCACCTGCTGCGCGGCGTCATCGTCGCCAACGTCCACCCCTCGTTCCACCCCGGCGACCCCCGCAGCTCGGCCGCCATCGTCGACCTCTTCCTCCACGGAGCGCAGGCCTGATGCTCAGCCACCTCATCCGCACGCACCTCCGGCCCTACAAGCGGTCGCTCCTGCTCGTCCTGCTGCTCCAGGTCGTGCAGGCCGGCGCCACGCTCGTCCTCCCGACGCTGAACGCCGAGATCATCGACAAGGGCGTCGTCCCCGGCGACGACGGCTACGTCCGAAGGCTGGGGGCGGTGATGCTGGCCGTGTCGATCGTCCAGGTCATCTTCAACGTGGCCGCCATCCGGGTCGGCGCCCGGGTCGCCACCGCCTTCGGCCGCGACGTCCGGGCCAGCATCTTCCACTCGGTCACCGGGTTCTCGGCGCGTGAGGTCGGTGAGTTCGGGGCCCCGTCGCTGATCACCCGGATCACCAACGACGTCCAGCAGGTCCAGATGCTCGTGGTGATGTCGCTGACGATCCTGGCCGCCGCCCCCATCACCCTGGTGGTGGGTTCGATCCTCGCCATCCGGGAGGACGGGCCGCTGTCGCTCCTCCTCCTCGTGGCCATCCCCGCCCTCGTGCTCGGCGTGGGCATGGTCATCTGGCGGATGATCCCGCAGTTCCAGGCCATCCAGGAGAAGATCGACCGGGTCAACGAGATCCTGCGCGAGCAGATCATCGGCATCCGGGTCGTGCGGGCCTTCGGGCGCGAGCCCCACGAGGCCCGGCGCTTCAAGGAGGCCAACGACGAGCTCACCCTGCGCTCGCTCAACGCCGGCCGGCTGATGGCGTTCATGTTCCCGATCGTGTTCACCGTGCTCAACGCCTCCAGCGTCGCCGCCGTGTGGTTCGGCGCCGGGCGCATCGACAGCGGCGAGATGCAGATCGGGGCGCTGGTCGCCTTTCTCAGCTACCTCATCCAGATCCTGATGGCGGTGATGATGGGGACCTTCGTCGCCGTCCTGACGCCCCGGGCCCAGGTGTGCGCCGAGCGCATCGAGGAGGTCCTCCGCAAGGAGACCACCGTCGCCGACGCCCCGGGCGCCGTGACGACGCTGCCGGACCGGCCGACCCTCGAGCTCGAGGGCGTCGGCTTCCACTACCCGGGCGCCGAGGCACCGGTGCTCGGTGGCGTCGACCTCACGGTCGTCCCCGGCACCACCACCGCGGTGATCGGCAGCACCGGCTCGGGCAAGACGACGCTGCTCAACCTGATCCCCCGGCTGTTCGACGCCACCGAGGGGACGGTCCGCGTGGGCGGGGTCGACCTGCGCGACATCGACACCGAGGTGCTGTGGAGCCGCATCGGCCTGGTGCCCCAGAAGCCCTACCTCTTCTCCGGCACGGTCGGGTCCAACGTCCGGCTGGGCGCGCCCGAGGCCACCGACGACGAGGTGTGGGACGCGCTGCGGGTCGCCCAGGCCGAGGGCTTCGTCCGGGCCATGCCGGACCAGCTCGACTCCCGCATCGAGCAGGGCGGCACCAACGTGTCGGGCGGCCAGCGCCAGCGCCTGGCCATCGCCCGGGCCGTGGTCCGGCGCCCGTCGATCTACCTGTTCGACGACTCCTTCTCGGCCCTCGACCTGGCCACCGACGCCCGGCTGCGGGCGGCGCTGAAGCCGGTCCTCGTCGACGCCGCCCTGGTCGTCGTGGCCCAACGGGTCTCGACCATCATCGACGCCGACCAGATCCTGGTGCTGGAGGACGGCCGCCCCGTCGGCCTCGGCCCCCACGACGAGCTGGTGCGGACCTGTCCGACCTACGCCGAGATCGTGGCCTCCCAGGCCACCGCCGAGGCGGCCGCATGAACCCGCTTCTGTCACCCCCCATGCACCTCAGCGGTACACCAGGACGGACAGAACGGGGGGTTCGCCGATGACGACGCTCGACAAGACCCCGGAGCCGACGTCCGACGGCGAGGCCGACACCCCCGGCCCCACCTCCGGCGACGCCGAGCAGCCCGTCGCGGGGTACCGCCCGCCGCACACCGAGCAGCGGGGCATGGGCGGCCGCATGGGCGCCATCGGGATGCCGGCCGAGAAGGTCGAGGACTTCGGCGGCACGCTGCGGCGCCTCATGCACCGGATGCGCGCCGAACGCCACATCGCCGTCGCCGTGGTCACCCTCTCGATCATCGGTGTGTCGATGCAGTCGGTCGGCCCCCGGATCCTCGGCCGGGCCACCAACATCGTCGTCGACGGCCTGCTGTCCGGCGCCGGCACCGACGTCCCGGGCCTCCGCAACACCCTCCTGTTCGCCCTCGGCCTCTACCTGGCCTCGGCGGTCATGACCTACTGCCAGGGCTTCCTGCTGGCCGGGATCGTCCAGCGCTCGATGGCCCGCCTGCGCGACGAGGTCGAGGCCAAGATCAACCGCCTCCCGCTCTCGTACCTCGACCAGCAGGCCCGTGGCGACGTGCTGAGCCGGGTCACCAACGACATCGACAACCTGGCCCAGGGGCTCCAGCAGACGCTGAGCCAGATCCTCAACTCGACGCTCCTGATCATCGGCGTCGTCACGATGATGTTCACCATCTCGCCCCTGCTGGCGCTGGTGGCCCTGGTGACGATCCCGACCTCGCTGCGCCTGCTGAAGTTCATCACCAAGCGGTCGAAGAAGCGCTTCATCGCCCAGTGGGCCCACACCGGCGATCTCAACGGCCAGATCGAGGAGACCTTCACCGGCCACACCCTGATGAAGGTCTACGGCCAGCGGACGGCGACCGAGAGCCGGTTCGACGCCAAGAACGAGGAGCTGTTCGTGGCCTCCGACGAGGCGCAGTTCCTGTCGGGCACGGTGCAGCCGGCGATGATGTTCCTGGGCAACCTCAACTACGTGATCATCGCCGTGGTCGGCGGGCTCCAGGTGTCGTCGGGGCGCATGTCGATCGGCGACATCCAGGCCTTCATCACCTACTCCCGCCAGTTCACCCAGCCCCTCACCCAGCTGGCGTCGATGGTGAGCGTGTTCCAATCGAGCGTGGCCTCGGCCGAGCGGGTCTTCGCCCTGCTCGACTGGCCCGACCAGACGCCCGACCCGAGCGAGCCGACGGTGGCCGAGCAGACCCGGGGCCGGGTCGAGTTCGACCACGTGTCGTTCTCCTACGACCCCGACCGGCCGCTGATCCGGGACCTGTCGCTCGTCGCCGAGCCGGGCCAGACCGTCGCCATCGTCGGACCGACCGGTGCCGGCAAGACCACGCTCGTGAACCTGATCATGCGGTTCTACGAGCTCGACGGTGGCGAGATCCGCCTCGACGGCCACGACATCGCCGGGATGCGCCGGGTCGACCTGCGCTCCCAGATCGGGATGGTCCTCCAGGACACCTGGCTGTTCGAGGGGACGATCCGCGAGAACATCGCCTTCGGCAACCTCGACGCCACCGAGGAGCAGATCAAGGCGGCGGCGACGGCGACCTACGTCGATCGCTTCGTCCACTCGATGCCCGACGGCTACGACACCGTCCTCGACGACGAGGGCACCAGCGTCAGCGCCGGCGAGAAGCAGCTGCTCACCATCGCCCGGGCCTTCCTGGCCGACCCCGCCATCCTCATCCTCGACGAGGCCACCAGCTCGGTCGACACCCGCACCGAGGTGCTGATCCAGGAGGCCATGTCGGCCCTGCGGTCGAACCGCACCAGCTTCGTGATCGCCCACCGCCTGTCGACCATCCGCGACGCCGACACCATCCTGGTGATGCAGGACGGCCAGATCGTCGAGCAGGGCGACCACGAGACCCTCCTCGAGGCCGGCGGTGCCTACGCCACCCTCTACAACGCCCAGTTCGCCGGTCACACCACCTGATCCGACCGTTCTCGGCACGGAAGGACTGGGGTATCCGGCACTTCCGTGCCAGGTTTGTCGGATGGAGACGATGGCGGTGCCCCAGGGGTCGTTCGTGCTCGACCGGCCCGACGCCGGTGGGCGGTCGCCGCTGCGGGCATGGGACGCGGCCGACGAGATGGTGCTGCGCCACCTCGACACGGTGGGCGCCACCGGCGAGATCGTCCTCGTCGGCGACGGATGGGGCGCGCTCGCCGTCGCCCTGGCCGAGCTCCGACCCACCATCGTGATCGACTCCTACGTGGGCGGCCGGGCCATCGGGGCGAACCTGGCCGCCAACGGCATCGACCCCTCGCTCGTGCACCTGGCCCGCCCGTCCGGTGCCCTGCCGGAACGGATCGACGTCGCCGTGCTGAAGGTGCCCAAGACCACCGCCCTGCTCGAGCACGAGCTGCACCGGCTGGCGCCCTCGCTCCACGAGGGATCCGTGGTCGTGGGGGCGGGGATGGCCCGGAACGTCCACACCTCGACCATCGTCCTGTTCGAGCGGACCGTCGGGCCGACCACCACGTCGCGGGCCGAGAAGAAGGCCCGACTCCTCCACGCCACCGTCGCTCCCGATCGCCAGATCGG
>DASYLG010000447.1:0-5544 GCA_036009685.1 Iamia sp.
CAGCTCCTCGACGCCTCGGCCGCCCACGGCGACGCGGAGCTGCTGGTCTTCGAGGGCGGGCCCCGCATCACGTTCGCCGAGCACCGGCGGCTGGTCGGGGCGGCCGCCGCCCGGCTCCGCGACGACCACGGCATCGGTCCGGGCGATCGGGTCGCCATCTGCGCCGCCAACCACCCGGGATGGATCGTCACCGCCCTGGCCACCATGGCCATCGGTGGCGTGGTGGTCGCCCTGAACAGCTGGTGGTCCCCGGAGGAGCTGGGCCGGGCGCTCGCGCTCACCGACCCGAGCCTCCTCGTGGTCGACGAGAGGCGGCGCGGGCTGATCGGCGAGACGGCGGTGCCCACCATCGGCATCGACTCCGTGCTCGACGTCCTCGCCGCCGGCGACGAGGACGGAGTCGACCCCGACGTCGCCGAGGACGACCCGGCCATGCTCCTGTTCACCAGCGGCACCTCGGGGACGCCGAAGGCGGTCACCCTGTCGCACCGGGCCCTCCTGGGGATCGTCAACCTGGGCCCGTTCCTGGGGGCGCGGGCGGCCCTGGCCGGCGATCCCCGCGGGGCCGCCGGCGGCGCCCGTCTCGCCGTGTTCCCCCTGTTCCACATCTCCGGTCACACCGGGCTCCTGACCGCCCTGGCCCACGGCGGCACCTTGGTGTGGCCCCTCGGTCGCTTCGACCCGGGCCGGGTGATCGCGCTGACCCTGGCCGAAGGGATCACGGGCTGGACGGGGTCGGCCACCCACATCGGCCGTCTGCTCGACCACCCCTCGATCGACGATCTCGACCCGGACCAGATCCAGGCGGTCGGCATCGGCGGCTCGGCGACCCGACCTGCCCTGATCGCCCGGCTGAAGCAGCGGTTCCCCCACCTGGAGGGCAGCTTCTCCTCGGGCTACGGCATGACGGAGGCCGCCGGCATCGTGACCTACGCCTCCCAGGCGATGCTCACCGCCGCCCCGGACTGCGTCGGCTACCCGCTGCCCACGACCGAGATCAGGATCGTGGACGACGACGGCGCCGAGGTGCCGGAGGGCGACATCGGCTTCGTGTGCGTGCGCAGCCCGTTCCTGATGCACGGCTACTGGCGCAACCCGGAGGCCGATGCGACGGCGTTCCTCCCCGGGCGGTGGCTGCGCACCGACGATGTCGGTCTGCTCGAGGACGGCCTGCTGCACATCGCGTCCCGACGGCGCGACCTGATCATCCGGGGCGGCGAGAACGTCTACCCGGCCGAGACCGAGGACTGCCTCGACGCCCACCCGGACGTGGTCGAGGCGGCGGTCTTCGGCGTCGACGACGAGGACCTCGGGCAGGTGGTGCACGCCGCGGTCGTGGTGCGCGACAGCGCGGCGGTGACCGAGGACGAGCTGCGCCGCCACTGCTCCGAGCAGCTGGCCTACTTCAAGGTCCCGGTGCAGATCACGGTGCGGACCGAGCCGCTGCCCCGCAACGGCAGCGGGAAGGTGCTGAAGAACCTGCTGGAGGACGATCCCCACGCCACCGCCGAGGCCGATCCGGGCTGAGAGCATGACGCCCGAACCCTTGCGGTGACGGATGTCATGTGGAATTATCTACACCGGATCGAAAACTCAGGGGGTCACACACGTGAAGCAGATCTGCCGCGTCGCGCTCGCACTCGCGTCGATCATAGTGCTCGTCCTCACGGGCTGCACCAGCGACCCCGACGAGGCCGGTGACGGAGGCGGAGGCGATGGGGGCGGAGCGCCCGTCGAGCCCACGCGAGGCCTGACCGAGGACACCATCAAGATCGGCTACATCGGCGCCGACTTCGGCGATCTCATCGAGGCCGGGCTGGCCCCCGACCTCGGTGACCAGGAGAAGATCATCGAGTCCGTCGTCGAGCAGATCAACGAGGACGGCGGCATCGCCGGGCGGCAGGTGGAGGCGCGCGTGAAGCTGGTCAGCGGCCTGGCCGGACCGGAGGAGGCCGAGGCGGCCTGCATCGAGATGACCCAGGACTTCGGCGCCTTCGCCGTCGTCTTCGGCCCGGCGACCTCGCGGAACACGGCGAGCTGCCTGGCCGTCACCAACAGCACCCTCACCATCGGGGCCACCGGGTTCGACCTCGCCCTCTACGACGAGGCCGAGGGCCGGCTCTTCACGGCCGGCTCCGACACGTCGATGAGCACCGACCGGCAGTATCGAGGGTGGGCCGAGATCATGGACGCCGAGGGCGCTCTCGAGGGCAAGACGATCGGTGTGGTCACCGCCGAGCAGTCGCCCGAGTTCGTGGCCGCCGCCGAGGACGCCCTGATCCCCGCCCTCGAGGACCTGGGTCACGAGGTCGCGGTCAACGTCACCCTGCCGTGTCCGGAGGGTGACACCGATTGCGACCAGCACGAGAGCGCCGTCCAGCAGATGAAGTCGGCGGGCGTCGACTTCGTCTTCATGGCCGCCGCCAACCTGACCGGTCCCGCCTTCATCCAGGCCGCCGAGAACCTCGACTTCCATCCGGAGTGGGCGGCCAACGGCAACCAGACCACCGACACCGTGTCGCAGTTCTTCGACTCGGTGAAGGACCCCTGGGACGGGACGATCGGCACCAGCACGGTGTTCGCCGCCGAGGACGATCTGTCCGATGCCGCCTTCGCCTGCAACCAGACCATCGAGGACCGCAGCGGCGAGGTCTACGAGCCCGGATCCGACGCCTTCGGCTTCGCCGCCGTCAACTGCCTCGGCCTCCGCCTGCTCCAGCAGGGCGCCGAGGACATCGAGCCAGCCGCCCTCGACCAGGCCGCCATGATCGCGGGCATCGAGGGCCTCGGCGAGGTCGAGCTCAACGCCGGTCCTCCCGGCACCCTCAGCGCCGACAAGCACGACGCCGGCAACTACCTCTTCATCGCTGACTACGACGCCGGCGCCGGCGAGTTCGTCGACCGCGAGGGCGACCCCGTGGAGATCGACGCCTAGCCTGGTCTCACCCCTTGGACGGGGCCGCCTGGGCCAGCGCCCGGTGGATCAGGATGTCGCCGATCGAGGTGTGGGCCCGGACCTCGACGGTGCGCTCGGGCGTCTCGGGACCGTCGGCCTCGTCGAGGCTGTTGCGGACCTCGCCGAACGAGGAGCGCAGGTCCAGCCAGGCGCTGACGCCCTGACCGATGCCGACCTCGACCTCGCCCGCCGCCGTCTCGGCCACGGTCGTCCCCTGGCTGACCTCGGCGATGCGGACATCGCCCCGCGAGGTCTTGGCCGAGACCGAGCCGTCGGCCCGGCCGACGGAGATGTCGCCGTTGGCGGTCCGGGCCGACACCGACTCGTGCGCTCGCTCGATGGTGACGTCGCCGTTGGACGCCTTCACCCGCACGGCGCCGGTGACGGCGCCGACCGTGGTGTCGCCGTTGGAGTTCTTGAGCAGCGCGGTGCCCTCGATGGCCCCGAACCGCACCTTGCCGGAGGAGGTGGCGGCCTCGACGTCGCCGGCGGCGCGGTCGACGGTGATGTTCCCGAAGGCGGTCTTCAGGCCCAGCGCCGCGGTGTGGTCGAAGCGGATGTCGCCCATGGCCGTCGTGACCTGGCACCTCCCGAGCTCGCCCTCGCCGAGGACCCGCCCCATGGCCAGGTCCCCGTCGAGGCTGGATCCGGTCGGCAGCTCCACGGTCACCTCGATGGCGCCGGTGTCGCCGAAGGGGAGGTGCTGGCTCCAGTGGCGGGCCGCCCGGACCCGCAACCGGCCGTCGGCGTACTCGACGGTCGTCTGCTCGGCGTTGCGGACGTCCGCCGCCTTGGACGGGTTGCGCGGGCTGACCTGCACGACGGTGTCGGTGCGGTCGCTGGCGGTGACCCGGAGGTCGCCGACGACGGGAAGCTCGATGGTGGCCGCGATCGGCTCGGGGGTCGCAAAGGTGGGCATGGTGCTCCTCCTGGGAGGTGGGTCGGTGTCCCGGTGGGGGACGGTGGCGGGGAGATCCGGCGAGTCAGCGGGCCCAGCCGGTGTAGCGCTGGCCGCCGGCGGGGGAGCGCCGGCGCGGGGTGCGGTCGGGGCCGTGCGGCTCGGCCGCCGCCGCCACGGCGCGGACGAGCCAGGCGTTGACGGAGAGCCCGGCGGTGCCGGCGGCGTCCTCGATGCGGCCCTTGAGCTGCTCGGGGAGCCGGAGGGTGATGCGGGCCGTGCCCCCTTCCTCGCCGTCGCCCACGGGGGCCGGACCGGCGCTCACGCCGCCGGCGGGGAGGTCGTCCTCGTCGTCGAAGGGGTCGGCGGGGGGCGCCGTCATCACGAACTCGGGGTCCCGACCGCGCAGGCGGACCTCCACCGAGCCGGGCGCCAGGTCCCGGGTGATCTCGGCCGCGGCGGCGGCGAGGGCGTCCAGCAGGACGAGACGGGTCGCCGATCCGAGCGGGGCGACGAGCCGCTCGGCCAGCACCCGAGCGTCGTCCCCACCCGCCTCGGCCGCCACCATCAGCTGGTGGCGGAGCTCGTCGACGTGGGGGGACAGATCCATGACGTCACCATGACGTCAATTCGACGTCACGTCAACCCCCAAATTGCCGGCAAGGATGACGTCACGGGGCTCGTCGAGGTGTCGCGTTTGTAAAGCAACCCTAACAAACGACGGCCAACGGTGGTAGACCGGAGGGCATGGCATCGCCGCTCACCGGTCTCGTCGAGGTCGTCTCCCGTCCGCTCTTCCGGGCGGCGCGGGTCGACCGGGTCGACGACCTCACGCCTCGCGTCCGGCTGGCGTCGTTCACCGTCGCGGGGCTGGCCCCCGGCTCGTGGCGGCCCGGCGACAAGGTGCAGGTGCGGATGGCGGGTCTGACGACGCGCACCTACACGCCGCTGGAGCGGGAGGGGGGCGCCGACGGCTTCCGCATCGTGGGGTTCGTCCACGGCGACGGGCCGGGAGCCCGCTGGGTCCGCGCCCTGGAGCCCGGGGTCGAGGTGGCCGTCTTCGGGCCGCGTCGCTCGGTCGACTGCTCGCACCTGAAGGGCCGGGTCGTGGTCGTGGGCGACGAGACGTCGGTCGGTCTGGCGGCCGCGGTGGCGGGGGTCGAGGGCGCCACCGTGGAGACCGTCTTCGAGGCCACCGATCCCGACGACGTCCGGGTGCCGGCCGAGCGTCTCGGCCTGGTGGTCGAGGAGGTCGTCCCCCGGCAGGGCGGTGGTGCCCACCTCCCGGCACTCGCCGACCTCGTGGCCCAGCACCTCGCCGGTGCCGACGCCACGCTCGTCATCAGCGGTGATGCCGCCACCGTGGCGGCCGTGCGCCGCCACCTCAAGGACACCGGGCTGCGCCCGGTCCGCACCCTGGCCAAGGCCTACTGGGCCGAGGGCCGCCGCGGCCTCGACTGATCAGGCCAGGGCGGCGGCGAAGACGGCGCGGGCCCGATCGTAGGAGCGGTCGGCGGCGGTCGGGTGGTACGACCGACCCGGCACCGCGAAGCCGTGGACGGCACCGTCGTGGATCTCGACCTCGCCGGTCGGAAGGGCGCGGACGAGCTCGATCATCTCCTGGTTGTCGGCCGGTGGCTGCGACGTGTCCTCGGCACCGAACCCGACGTAGAGCGATGCCGTGAGCGAC
>DASYLG010000448.1:0-5358 GCA_036009685.1 Iamia sp.
CGTCTCCTCCATGTCGAGGTCGACCACGTCGACCCCGACAACGTCAACGGCTTCGAGAACGACACCGGCTTCGACCTCACCGCCGCCGACCAGCTGGAGTTCAACCGCTGGCTGTTCGCCGAGGTCCACGACCACGGCCTGGCCGTCGGTCTCAAGAACGACCTGGCCCAGGCGGCCGACCTGGTCGACGACGTCGAGTTCCAGGTCAACGAGGAGTGCATCCAGTACGCCGACTGCGACGCCCTCTCGGTGTTCACCGACGCCGGCAAGCCCGTCTGGTCCATCGAGTACGAGGGCGCGCAATCGGCGGTGTGCGCCCGGGCCGAGGAGCTCGGCTTCGCCACCTGGATCAAGACCCTGGACCTGAACGCCACCGGCCACGAGTGCCCCGTGTCCGAGGGCTAGCCGTAACCCCGCTCGCGCCGCGCTGCTTCGAGCTTTGGTATTAGGTCTCCCTGAAGCTCGAGGATGACCGCGTCCGCCCACGCCTCGAGGCGCCGTCGGGCCTGGCCGGACACCTCGGGCACCAGCTCAGCCATGACGACGCGCTCGTCGAGGAGTGGGAAGGCGGGCAGGTGCACCATGAGGTCCGTGCTCTTCGCCGTTCGAGCGACCACGACCATCACCTCGGTTGCCGTCGCCGCGTAGACAGGCTTCAGCGCCCGCAGGACGACGCTCCTCGTGACGAGTTCGTTCTCGATGAAACGACGCCAGCCATCGGGTGGGACAGCTCGCTGACCCTCCGGGACGTTCCCTCCGACATCGACGACATCGATCTCGACGTCGTCAAGGCCGACAGCGTCCATGCGCCGGTGGACCGCGGCGCCTACCTCGTCGAGGAGCACCCGTGCGGCCGCGTCGAGGTCAGGGCGATCAAGGTTGTCTCCGAGGAGCACGCGTCGGAACGCGTGACGAACATCCGAACCACTGCGCTGTGTCTCCTGTGCCGTTCGCACGAACAGCCGCAATGTGCTGCTGATCTCGTCACGTACGAACCGGGCGAAGGCTTCGGCCTCCCCGGCATCGGCCAGCTCGAGTGCGCCGATGTAGGCATCGCGTCGATCAGCGGGGACCTTGAAGGGCACGGATGCGGTACGCAACAAGGGCAACGACGCGACCACTCTGGTCACACGCCCGTTGCCGTCGGCGAAGGGGTGGATACGAACCAATGCGTAGTGGAGCCAGGCCGATGCCATGACCGGGTGCATGCCGGCCACGGCATCGCCATTGACCAAGTCGACCAAGCGTGACATCTCAGGGCCGACCGCGGCGACGGGCGCGTAGGCGAAGGTTGTCCCATCCGGCTGGATCACGTGGTTCGGGTACTGCTTGTACCGGCCCTTCGGGAGCTCGTGGAGCGCCGGCCCCTGCGGAGTCACGACGTCATAGGTTTTCTGGGGTCCGACGATCACCTCATGGAGCTGACGGATCCAGCTCTCGGTGACGGGCCGGCCTTGCACGACGAGGTCCAGCGCCATCTCGTAGCCCTCGACCTGAGAGCGGAAGAGGGCTTCGACGTCGTCGCCCTTGTGGCTGCGAACGTAGCGAGCCGCTTCCTCCAGGCTGGCGGCATCGGCAACGGTCATGGTGAACCCGCGATCGGTCGTGTAGAGACCTTCGATCGCTCCTGTGTCGATCCCCGCCTCTCGGAACGCTCGATCTCGGAGCTCATTGGCGAGTGCCGGATCGTCGGCTCGGAGGTTGGCGAGCGCCGCTGCGGCGGTGTCCCAGGCCGACATGTCGATGTCGAGCTCGGCCCATTCGGCGGGATCAGGGAAACCTTCGTAGAGCGCGTCGAACCTCGCCAGATCGGCTTCGACGTCCTCGTCCACGCCCGAAGGCTATGGCGTCGATGACATCTTCCTGAGTTCTTGATTCGGACTCAAGGAACTTCGGCCATGATCGGGGGATGGATGCAGAGGGGCCGCCACCGGGGCTGGAGGAGATCCGCCTCTACGACACCCGCACCCGCTCGGTCCGGCCGCTGGAGCCGCTCGAGCCGGGGAAGCTCGGCATCTACACCTGCGGTCCCACCGTCTACGCCCCGCAGACGCTCGGCAACATGCGCAGCCAGCTCGTCCCCGACCTGCTGCGGCGGGTGCTGATCGCCGCCGGGTACGACGTCACCTTCGTCACCAACATCACCGACGTCGGCCACCTCGTCAGCGATGCCGACGAGGGCGACGACAAGATGGAGAAGGCGGCCGCCGCCACCGGGGAGACGGCGGCCGACATCGCCGCCCGCTACACCGCCCAGTGGGCCGACGACCGGCGCCGGCTGGGCTGCCTCGAGCCCGACATCCGGCCCCGAGCCGCCGATCACATCGCCGAGCAGGTCGCCATGGTCGAGGTGCTCGAGGCCAAGGGCCACACCTACGTGATCGACGACGGGGTCTACTTCGACACCTCGACCTTCCCCGCCTACGCCGACTTCGCCGGGCTCCGCCTCGACGACCTGGAGGCCACGGGGCGCGTCGACAACGACGACAAGCGCCACCCCGCCGACTTCGCCCTGTGGAAGCTGACCCCGCCCGGGGTGAGGCGCCAGCAGGAGTGGGACTCGCCGTGGGGCCGGGGCTTCCCGGGCTGGCACATCGAGTGCTCGGCCATGGCCACCAAGTACCTGGGCGAGCGGTTCGACATCCACACCGGCGGCGTCGACCACGTCCGGGTCCACCACACCAACGAGGTGGCCCAGAGCGAGTGCGCCCTCGACGTCCACCCGTGGGTCGGGCACTGGGTCCACACCGAGTTCCTCGACCTCGGCGGCGAGAAGATCTCGAAGTCCAAGGGCCACGTCCTCGTGGTCGACACGCTCGTCGACGAGGGCATCGACCCGCTGGCCTTCCGCTACTTCTCGCTCCAGGGCCACTACCGCCAGAACCAGGCCTTCTCCCTCGACGCGGTGCGGGCCGCGGGCACGGCCCTGCGCCGCCTGGTGGGCCACGCTGTGGCCGCCCGCGACGCCGGGGGGACGGCCGATGCCTCACGGGTCGACCCGCACCGCCGGCGGTTCTGGGCCCATCTGGCCGACGACCTCAACGCCCCGCGCGCCATCGCCGCCGTGTGGGACGCCCTGCGGGACGAGGCCCTCACCCCGGCCGACCGCTGGGCCTTCCTGGCCGACGCCGATCGGGCCCTGGGTCTCGGCCTGGCCGACGCCGTGGCCCCCGACGCCGACGAGTCCGGCAGCGACGCCCGCATCGACGCCCTCGTGGCCGAGCGGGCCGCGGCCCGGGCGGCCAGGGACTTCGCCACCTCCGATCGCATCCGGGACGAGCTGGCGGCCGAGGGCATCGAGGTGGTCGACACACCGACCGGCGCCACCTGGCGACGCTCCTGAGGCCGGCCGGGGCCGGGCGCGACGAGCGCCTGGCCGGGGCCAGGCGCTCGTCGTGGCTCGGTGGGGGATCCGAGTTCTAGGGGAGGAGTGACCCGCTGGGGCAGAGGATCGGCAGCAGGGTGCACACCGGGCCCGCCGGCTGGGTGGTGGGCGGCGGGGCCGTCGTCGGGGGCGGGGGCTGGGTCGTCGGGGGCGGCGGGGTGGTGGTGGGGGCCGGCGGCGAGGTGGTCGGCGGTGCCGCCGGCGATGTCGGGGTCGGTGTCACCGACCCGCCTCCGTCGATACCCCCACCGCCCGAGGACGAACCCCCCGATCCGGAGGGCGCAGCACTGGATCCACCGGCCGAAGGGGCGCCGGCGTTCGTGCCACCGGAGCCGCCGCGGGTCGGACGGGCGCCGTCGCGGCCGGTGGCGGACGGGGACCCGGTGGTCGCTCCGGGGACGACGGGGGCGGCGGTGGTCGTGGGGCCGGCCTCGCTGACGTTGGCGGCGGGGACGAGGTCGGAGTCGTCGAGGAGGACGCCCTCGCCCCGGGCCTCGGGGGTGGCGGCACCGGCGGCGACCTGATCGGTCCCCGTGCCGGGGGCGCTCGTCGGTGCGCTGGTCAGCAGGCTGCCCATGGCCGAGGCGGTGAGGATGCCGGCGGCCAGGGCGGCCAGGACCCGGGTGCGCGTGGGCGTCGAGCCGGCCGTCGCCAGGTGGCCGGGCCGGCGACGCCGGGTGTCGGGCAGGTCGAGGCCCTCGGTGCGGGGGCCGAGGAAGACGCCCGAGGCGGCGGCCAGCTCGTCGGCCCGAGCCGAGCTGGGTCGGGGGCCAGTGGGGACGGGCACGGCCTTCAGGTCGATGTCCCCGGCCACGGGAGCCGTGGGGGCGGGGACAGGCTCGGCCGGTGCGGGCGGGCCGGCGACGGGCGCGGGCGTCGGGGCCGGATCGGCGGTGGGCACGGGGGGCGGGACGGTCGCACCGGCGGGATCGGCGTCGGCGTCGGCGCCGATCGGCAGGAGGGTCGCCGGTGGGGGTGCGGCCGAGGGGGCCGTCACCGCGAGGGGAGCGCGGGCCCGGCGGCGACGGGTGGTGCGGGCGCCGGCGCGGCCGAGAGCGTCGCCCATCCGCCCGAGGGGGACGTCGAGACGGGCCAGGACGGCGGTGAGGGGGTGGCGGTCGGGGATGGTCAGGCCGATGCCCTGCCACTCGTGCCAGGCGTCGGCGGTGGCGGCGGGCAACCCGGCGGGGGTGTCGAGGACCAGGGTGGCGACGGCCTCCCGGGTCGCGGCGGGGGCGTCGAGGGGGTCGGACCCGTCGGTCCGGTCGGCGACGGCGGCGCGGGCGTCGGCGTCGCTCCAGCCCCGGACGGCGGTGAGCCACAGGGCCACCCGGGTCGCCGGGGCCTGGGCCCGGAGCGTCTCCGGCAGCCGGTCGAGGAGGTCCACGGTGTCGAGGCGGGCGGCGGCGGCCAGCTCGAAGGCGGCGGCCACGAGGGCCCCCTCGACGCAGGCGTCGGGGTCGCTGATGCCGGCGGCGACACCGGCCAAGGTGCGGGTGAAGGCCCGGGCCGTGGCCCGGGTGGCGGTGCCCTCGTCCGCCGCGGCCAGCGCGGCGACGGTCCAGACCTCGTCGTGGAAGCGGTCGGCCAGGGCGACGAACGCCCCACTGTCGCCGTAGGCGGCCTTGTCGGCCAGATGCCCGTCGGACAGGTGGTCGAACCGGTGTGCCTCCCGGTCGGACATGGTGGGACCTCCGTCGGGGGCGTCCGGCCCCTGGTCGTCGTGCGTCCGGGCGTCGTGCCCGGCGTCACCGGGGAGGTTCGACGGTCTCGCCCCCGGCTCCTGCCGACGAACGGGCTGGCACCGTGCGAGCCATGGGCGTACCCTGGTTACTGCGCGGTAACTTCGGAACCGACGCCGCCATGCCGACCGAGACGCCTGAGCCCACGGAGGGCCCCATGTCCGATTTCTCCCTGGCCCTCAACGAGGACCAGCTCCAGATCCAGAAGTGGGTCCACGACTTCGCCGAGTC
>DASYLG010000449.1:0-4457 GCA_036009685.1 Iamia sp.
CGGTGCCCCGCAGCCCGTCGGGGCCGTCGAGGTCGACCACCGGGGCCACCCGGCGCGCCGGGCGGGACAGCCGCAGCCGCCCGCCGCCCTCGACGTCGGTGACGACGAGCCGGGTCACGGGGTCGCCCGGGTCGGACACGAGCAGGCCCAGCAGCCGCCGGGCCACGCCGGGCCGGGGCTGCTCGATCCAGCCGGCCACGCTGTCGTCGGGGCCGAGGAGCGCCCGGCGACGCCCGTCCCGCCCGCCGAGGAGCAGCAGCTCGCGGTCGAGCGAGACGGGTCGCCGGTCGACGTCGGGCACGACCCGGGGGCCCTCGCGGTGGTCGGGCGGCGCCTCCTGGGGCGGGCGGGGGTGCGATCGGGGCAGGTCGGCCACCGGGGTCGAGTCGAGGCCGCAGAACCCGCCGTCGGCCACGTGCTCGGTCCACTGGGCGCCGTCGTGGAACCGGAGCTGGTGACGCTGCCACGGGTCGGCGTGCCATCCCATGTCGCCGCCGGCCACGCCGGACCCACCGGCGGTGAGGCCGAGGTCGGCGGGGGCGGGCAGCGTCATGCCGGGGAGGTTACCGACCCCCTCCCGCGCCGCCCCGTCGGTCAGACGTGGGGCAGGACCTCGGCGGCGAGGAGGCGGAGGTGGTCGAGGTCGGCCAGGTCGAGGACCTGGAGGTAGAACCGGGTGGCGCCCAGCTCGCCGTAGGCCCGGATCTGCTCGACCACCTCGTCGGGCGTGCCGGCGGCGCCGTTCTGGCGCAGGTCGTCGAGCCCGCGGCCGATGGCCTTCGCCCGGCGCGCCACCTCGGCCTCGTCAACGCCGCAGCACACGGTGTGGGCGGCCGAGAACGTCATCGACCCGGGGTCGCGTTCACGGCTCTCGCAGGCGGCCCGGACCCGGTCGAAGGCGGCGGCGGTGCCGTCGAGGTCCGTGAACGGCATGTTGAACTCGTCGGCGTAGGTGGCGGCCAGCCGGGGCGTGCGCTTCGGGCCACCGCCCCCGATGATGATCGGCGGCCGGGGCGACTGGACCGGCTTGGGCAGGGCCGGCGAGTCGACCAGCTGGTACTCCGAGCCGTCGAAGCCGAACGTCTCGCCCTCGGGCGTCTCCCACAGGCCGGTGATGATGGCCAGCTGCTCCTCGAGGCGGTCGAAGCGCTGCTTCACCGAGCCGAAGGGGATGCCGTAGGCCGTGTGCTCGTCGTCGAACCACCCCGACCCGAGGCCAAGCTCGACCCGGCCGCCGCTCATGGCGTCGACGGTGGCGACCGAGATGGCCAGCGGTCCGGGGAGCCGGAAGGTGGCGGCGGTGACGAGCGTGCCCAGCCGGATCGTCGAGGTCTCCCGGGCCAGCCCGGCCAGCGTGATCCAGGCGTCGGTCGGGCCCGGCAGGGGCGAGCCGGCGCCCATCCGCTGGTAGTGGTCCGAGCGGAAGAAGGCGTCGAAGCCCAGCTCCTCGGCCAGGCGGGCCACGGCCAGCAGGTCGTCGTAGCTCGCACCCTGCTGGGGCTCGGTGAAGATCCGGAGGTCCATCCGCTGGACCGTAACGGTGATCTCACGAGGTGCCAGGCACCACGTGGATCTCACGAGGTGCCAGGCACCACGTGTGCGTCGGGACCGGTGATAGCCGCCCGTCCCCGTCTCACGTGGTGCCTGGCACCTCGTGAGCAGGGGTCAGGCGAGCTCGGACCTCAGGTAGTCGGCCAGGACGGCGGGGTCGGCGGCGAGCGGGGTGACGTGCTCGGGCCGGTCGAAGAGGTCGGCCAGGTGGTCGGGCAGCCGCGGGTGGACGCCGGTGGCGGCCTCGACGGCGTCGGGGAACTTGGCCGGGTGGGCGGTGGCCAGGACGATCCGGGGCACGTCGGGGTCCGACGGGACGGCCCGGGCGGCGGCGATGCCCACGGCGGTGTGCGGGTCGACCAGGACGCCGTCGGCCTCGTAGACGCGGCGGATCTCGGCCAGGGTGGCGTCGTCGTCGACCCGCACGCCGGAGAACGACCCCCGCACCCGGTCGAGGCGGGCTCGGCCGATGTCGATGCGGCCCTCGGACCGAAAGGTGGCCATGGTCTCGGCCACCACCGACCCGTGACGGCCGTAGAGCTCCCACAGGTAGCGCTCGACGTTGCTCGACACCTGGATGTCCATGGACGGGCTGAGGCTGGGCGCCACGCCCTCGACCTCCATCACGCCGGTGGCGATCCACCGGGTGAGGATGTCGTTGCGGTTGGAGCCGACGATGAAGCGCTCGACGTCGAGACCGCCCTGCTGGGCGACCCACCCGGCCAGGACGTTGCCGAAGTTCCCGGTGGGCACCGAGAACGACACCGGCCCGTCGGGCGCCACCGCCGCCGCCGAGGTGACGTAGTAGACGACCTGCGCCATCACCCGGGCCCAGTTGATCGAGTTCATGGCCGACAGCCGCAGCTCGTCCCGCAGCGAGACATCGGCGAAGGCCGCCTTGACCAGGTCCTGGCACGTGTCGAAGTCGCCCTCGACGGCCACGTTGCGCACGTTGGGCTCGTCGACCGTGGTCATCTGGCGACGCTGGACGTCGCTGACCCGACCGGCGGGGTGGAGCACGACGATGTCGAGCCGGTCCCGGCCCCGGCACGCCTCGATGGCCGCCGATCCGGTGTCGCCCGAGGTGGCGACGAGCACGGTGGCCCGCTCGTCCCGCCGCTCCAGCTCGCGGTCCATGAGCCGGCCGAGGAGCTGGAGGGCCACGTCCTTGAAGGCCAGGGTCGGGCCGTGGAACAGCTCGAGCAGGTGGATCCCGGCATCGTCGAGCGCCACCACCGGGCAGACGTCGGGGTGGGAGAAGGTGGCGTAGGCCTCCTCGACCACGGTCCGCAGCTCGTCGCGGGGGATGCCGGGGACGACGTAGGGGGCGAGGACGTCGACGGCGACGTCGGTGTAGCGCTTCGCCGACGGGTGGACGTCGATGGCTGGCCACTCCTCGGGGACGTACAGGCCCCCGTCGGGCGCCAGCCCGCCGATGAGGGCGCCGTCGAACCCGACGGGCGGACACGAGCCCCGGGTGCTGAGGTAGCGCACGGCGGCCTAGCCCTCGGCGCCGACGACGCGGATGACGCTGCCCACCTCGAGCACGGTGGGCAGCCCCTTGAGGTCGTGCACCGTGGCGCGCAGGTCGGCCTCGCGGGCCACGTGGGTGATCAGCACGATGCGGGCGTCGGCCCCGATGCCCTCCTGCTCCAGCGAGCGGATCGACACGTCGTGCTTCTCGAAGACCTCGGCGATCGAGCGCAGCACGCCGGGCCGGTCGGAGACGTCGAGGCTCAGGTAGAAGGGGCTGCGCTGCTCGTCGATGGGCCGGATGCGGGCCCGGGGGCCGAAGCCGACGGTGGCGGCCGTGCCCTTGGTGCGGTTGACGGCGGCGTCGACCACGTCGCCCAGGACGGCCGAGGCGGTGGGGTCGCCACCGGCGCCGCGGCCGTAGAACATCAGGTCGCCCACGGCGGCACCCTCGACGAACACGGCGTTGAAGCTGTCGCGCACGCCGGCCAGGGGGTGCTGGACCGGGACCATGGCGGGGTGGACGCGGACGGCGACCTCGGGGCCCTCGGGGCCCTCGAGCTGCTCGCACACGGCCAGGAGCTTGATGACGTGGTCGAGCCGCGACGCCGAGGCGATGTCGTGGGCGGTGACGCCCGAGATGCCCTCGTGGTAGACGTCGCCGGCCACCACGCGTGTGCCGAAGGCGAGCGAGGCGATGATGGCGGCCTTGGCCCCGGCGTCGTAGCCCTCGACGTCGGCGGTGGGATCGCGCTCGGCGTAGCCCAGGCTCTGCGCCTCGGCCAGGGCGTCGCGGTAGTCGGCCCCCTGCTCGGTCATGCGGGTCAGGATGAAGTTGGTGGTGCCGTTGACGATGCCCATCACCCGGCTGATGTCCTCGCCCACGAGCGACTCGCGCAGCGGACGGACGATGGGGATGCCGCCGGCCACCGAGGCCTCGAACAGCAGGTCGACACCGGCGACGTCGGCGGCGTCGGCCAGCTCGGCGCCGTGGTTGGCCAGCAGCTCCTTGTTACCGGTGACGACGGGCTTGCCGGCGGCCAGGGCGGCGAGGATCAGCTCGCGGGCGGGCTCGATGCCGCCGATCAGCTCGACCACCACGTCGACGTCGGAGTCGGTGGCCACCGCCATGGCGTCGAGGGTGAGGACGCCCTCGGCCAGGTCGAGACCCCGGTCGCGGGTGAGGCTGCGCACGGCGACGCGCGTGATCTCGAGCCGCACGCCGGTGCTCTCGGCCACGGCGTCGCGCCGGGCCTCCACGAGGGAGACCAGGGCGCCGCCCACGTTCCCGCAGCCCAGCAGGCCGATGCGGACGGTCGTCGGAGCAGAGGTCACCGCAGGAGGGTAGCGACCCCGCCGACCGCCCCCTGACGAGATGCTTTCATCCCTGGTCGGGCGCCCGCCGTACGCTCCGGCGGTGGCCGACCCGCCCC
>DASYLG010000450.1:0-2716 GCA_036009685.1 Iamia sp.
AAACCACCGGTCCGGTGGGTTTCCGCACACGGAACGACGAGTTCGAGTGGGGTGAGAGGCGTGGGTAGGGTCGCGGCCATGAGCACCACGCCCGTCCGCGTCGCCGTCACCGGGGCTGCCGGCCAGATCGGCTACAGCCTCCTGTTCCGGATCGCCGCCGGCGACCTGCTCGGGCCGGACACGCCGGTCAGCCTCCAGATGCTGGAGATCACGCCGGCCCTGGGCGCCCTCGAGGGCGTGGCCATGGAGCTCGACGACTGCGCCTTCCCGCTGCTGGCTAGCACCGTCCGCACCGACGACGCCGAGGTGGCCTTTGGCGACGCCGACATCGTGTTCTTCGTGGGGGCCATGCCCCGCAAGGCCGGCATGGAGCGGGCCGACCTGCTCGGCGCCAACGGCGGCATCTTCGGCCCCCAGGGCAAGGCCCTCGCCGCCGCGGCCAGGCCCGACGTCAACGCTCTCGTGGTCGGCAACCCGGCCAACACCAACGCCCTGATCGCCCTGGGCAACGCCACGGGCCTCGACCCCACCCGCGTCACGGCCATGACCCGGCTCGACCACAACCGGGCCAAGGCCCAGCTGGCGGCCCGCCTCGAGGTGAGCGTCAACCAGATCACGAAGATGACGATCTGGGGCAACCACTCGACCACCCAGTACCCGGACCTCACCCACTGCGAGGTCGACGGCAAGAACGCCTTCGAGCTGGTGGGCGACGAGACCTGGATCGCGGACGAGTACATCCCCACCGTGGCCAAGCGGGGGGCCGCCATCATCGAGGCCCGGGGCGCGTCGTCGGCGGCGAGCGCCGCCAGCGCCGCCATCGACCACGTGCGCGACTGGGTGAAGGGCACGCCCGAGGGCGACTGGGTCTCGATGGCCGTCGTCTCCGACGGCAGCTACGACGTGCCCGAGGGCCTCGTCTCGTCCTTCCCCTGCACCACCACCGACGGTGTCTGGTCGATCGTCCCGGGCCTCGACATCGACGACTTCTCCCGTCCCCGCATCGACGCCTCCACCGGCGAGCTGGCCGAGGAGCGCGACGCCGTCAAGGACCTCGGACTCATCTGAGACTCACTTGAGGAACTTGCTGGTGGTGTTGTCGGCGAGGATCTTGCCGGCGGTCTGGCACGAGGGGCAGTAGGCCACCTCGTAGGCGCGGTACTCGACGGTGCGGACGACATCGCCGCAGTCGGGGCACTCCTCGCCCTTGCGGTGGTGCACGGCGCCGGGCCGGTCCTTGGAGGCCGACATCGAGTCGCGCCCCCGCTCGAAGGCCAGGCCCTCGGAGATGCACGCTCCGATGGCCTCGACCAGCCGCTCGGCGTCGGAGGCGTCGAGCTTGCCGCTCATGGCGAACGGCGAGAGTCGGGCCCGGTGGCAGATCTCGTTGGCCAGCCGCCGCCCGATGCCGGCGATCATCCGCTGGTCGCGGAGGAGGCCGTGGATCCGGCTGTTGGTCGAGTGGAGGATCGCCAGCAGGTCCTCGGTCCCGACGCTGTCGGCCTCGGGGCCGAGGTGGTCGAGCGGGACCTGGGTCTCGGGGTCGCCCTCGACGACCCACACCCCGGCCTTGCGCTCGGTGCCGGCCTCGGTGAGCAGCAGGGCCCGGTCGTCGTCGAAGGTCCAGCGGGCCACGCCGCCGCGGGGCTTGGCCGACTTCTTCTCGTCGGGGCGGAGCCGACCGCCCTGCATCAGGTGGACGACGAAGGTGGCCACGCCGAAGTCGAGGAGCAGGTGCTTGCCCCGCTGGCCGACGTAGGCGAGCGGGTGGTCGACAGCCACCTCGGGAGCGGGTGAGAACGTCTTCAGGGCGGTGAAGGTGATGGGCCGGAACGACGCCAGGGCGGTGCCGGCGTAGGCGGTGTCGAGCCGCTCGGCGTGGGCCCGGACCTCGGGCAGCTCGGGCACTAGACCGCCCCCGCCTCGGGTCCGAGGTCGTCCATGCGGACGGCGCCGAAGACGTCGCCCAGCCTGGCCAGGGCGGGGGCCACGTCGAGGAGGCGGGCCACGTCGCCGCCCAGCCGGACCTGGCCCAGCACGAAGGCCGTGCGGGCGGCGACCTCACCCCGGGCGACGCGGCCGGCCACGGCCGCGTCCTGGCTGAAGGTCACGTCGGGATCGTCCGGCCAGCCGGCACGCACCGCCACCTCTCCGTCGTCGAGCACCAGGTGCCAACGGGTTCGCCGCTCGCCGTCGACCACCTCCTGTCCGATCACGATCCGGCGCCCGACCGAGGCCTCCCGCAGCCCCTCGTCGGCATGCGCCGCAGCATCGGCGGCAGCGATCCAGGCGTCGGTCCCCAGGGCGGGCGGCATGACTCCAACCTAGGAGCCGAGCCGCCAGGCGAGGCGACCCAGAAGCACGGTGCCCTGCTCTCCGAGGCTCTGCCGAGGAGATGTCCACCGCGACCCGGCCCTGTTCGCGAAGGTCGTAGGAGCCGAGCCGCCAGGCGAGGCGACCCAGAAGCACGGTGCTCTGCTCTCCGAGGCTCTGCCGGGGAGATGTCCGGCGCGATCCGGCCCCTGTCCGATCGAAATCCCTTCGAGCAGCCCGGGCCCTCCCGGCACCGCCGCCTACGATCGCCGCCGATGAGCGAGCGCAGCGAGCGAACCAGCAGCAACGGAGGGTCCGGCGGCGGAGCTTGCGGAGCCGCCTGCGGTCATCGCTGGACCGTTGCTCCTGAGACGGCCGAACATCGCGACCCGGCGAAGGGCCA
>DASYLG010000451.1:0-1947 GCA_036009685.1 Iamia sp.
GGGCCGCGCTGGTTCGTGTGCCCCGAGGGCGACCGCTTCGGCGTCCCCGGTGGCATCGGCTCGGAGTGGTTCTGCTTCGCCGAGCCCGGCATCGACTGGGCCGACTCGAGCCGCGTGGCGGGCTTCGCCACCCGGCCCGTGGCCTGGGTCGGCGGCGGGCTCCAAGCCATCGTCCGCGGCCCCGACGGCCTACGCCCGGCGGGCGACCCCCGCGGCGGGGGGACGGCCGCCACCACCGACGGAGGTGGGATCCGCGCCCTGGCCGGCGCGGCCGCCTCCCCCACAGATCGAGGAGAGATCGATGTATGACGGCCTGGAGGTCGACCAGAAGTGGGCGGCCGAGGTGGCGGCCGACCTGGCCGCCCTGGCGGACGCCAACCGTGCCGCGCTGCGGGCGGACAACCGGGCCGGGCGCTTCCCGGCGGAGCTGTACGCCGAGATGGGCCGGCGGGGGTGGGTCGGGCCGACCTCGCCCGTCGCCCTCGGCGGGCTGGGGGGCGGCGTCGCCGAGTACTGCGTGATCGCCGAGGAGGTGGGGCGCACCGGGCTGGTGTCGCCCCAGATCTCCGTGCAGGGCCAGCGCTGGCTGGCCGACTGGGGCACGGTGGAGCAGCAGGAGAGGTACCTCGGCCCCATGGCCCGGGGCGAGCTGATCTTCTCCGAGTCGATCTCGGAGCCGGGCGTGGGCTCGTCGCTCAAGCTGATGCGGGCCACGGCCACGCCCGACGGCGACGACTGGATCCTCGACGGGACCAAGTGCCACGTGAACCTCGGGCACCAGTCGGACCTGACCTTGCTGTATGCCATGGCACCCGAGGGCCTGACGGCGTTCTTGGTCGACACCGACCTCACCGGGTTCTCCTCGGAGCAGACGTCGCCCGTGGGGCTCCGGCTGATCCCGACTGCCGACATGCACTTCGACGGTGTGCGGGTGCCCTCGTCGGCCGTGCTCGGGTCGCCGGGCCACGGGATGGACACCTTCTTCTCCACCTTCAACATCAGCCGGCTGGGCAACGCCTCGGAGCTGATCGGCTTCGGCCGCCGGGCCCTGGCCGAGGCCGTCGCCTACGCCCGTGAGCGTGAGGTCGGCGCCGGCGTGGTCACCGACTTCCAGGGCATCCAGTGGACCCTCGCCGACCGCTTTGCCGCTCTCTACGGCGCCGCCCTGGCCCGCAACCAGGCCGCCAACGTGGCCGTGGCGGGCGAGGACCCCGGTGTCGCCACCAGCCTGGCCAAGAAGATGGCCATCGAGGCGGCGGAGGCCGCGGTGGGCGAGGCCTACGCCCTCATCGGTGGGCACGGGCTCTACCACGACACCGACTTCGCCACCCTGCTGCTCGACGCCAAGGTGTTGCGCATCGCCGGCGGCTCGCTCGAGGTCCTGCGCAACCACGTCGCCCGCTCGATCCTGAAGTCCGACGACCTGCTGGGGTTGGCATGACGCCGTGGCCGCGGAACCTCTCGGCGCTGATCGCCGATCGGGCTTCGGCCGGCCCGGACCAGCCGTTCGGGATGGTCGGCTCCGGGCAGACGCTCGGCTCGGCCTTCGGCGTCGCGGCGCGGGCGGCGGCGACGTTCGCCTCGCTGGGTGTCGGCGTCGGCGATCGCGTCGCGGTGATCGGGACCAACTCCGACGCCTACCTGGTCGACTGGCTGGCCCTGCAGCTGGCCGGGGCCGAGCCGTCGCTGATCAACCCGACCTATCCGTCGGACCTCCTGCGGGTCATGCTGGCCGACCTCGACCCGGTGGCCGTGGTGTGGGTCGGGCCCTCCGTCGACGTGAGCGCCTGCCCCGGGGTGACCCACATCGACGCCCGCGGGATCGCCGAGGGCCGGATCGTGGTCAACGGTTCGTCCGGTGGGCTGGCGGGGTCGGCGTCGGACCTGCCGGGACTGGGGCGGGCCCCGTCGGACGGGGCCGGGTCGATGCACACGTCGGGCACCACC
>DASYLG010000452.1:0-10226 GCA_036009685.1 Iamia sp.
GGCGAGGGTCGCCGCGTCGATGGAGACGAGCGCGCCTCGGAGTGTCTTCGGAGACCCGGGAAACGTCGTCATCTGCGCCCTCCGAGGTGACCCGACCCGCTGGCCCGTCACCCGCGTCGGAGCGTAGACGCGTCTCATGTCGCTCGCTGCCGAACCACCACCCCCCGTTGTCGCCGGTTCTCAGGACTGCTCGAGCAGCTGCCAGAGGTAGGCGAGGACGGCCTGCGCCTCCTCGTCGGTCTCGGCCCTGAGAGCCTGCTCGACGGCATCGGCCGGGCGGCGATCGGGCCGCAGGGCCAGGGCCATGGCGGCGTCGGCCCGCACGCTCGGGTCGGCCGCGTCCAGGCCCCGACGGACGTCGTCGAGCTCGGCTGTCTCCCACTCGTCGTCGCGCACCAGCACCGCCAGGCGGATGAGCTCGGTCCCGAGGTCCGGGCCGGAGGCGGCCGCCACCCGCGCCCGCTGCTCCTCGCGGTCGACCACCCCGATCGACCGGAGGGTGGCGACCAGCCGGGCGGTCCCGTCCTCGTCGTCGGCCTTCACCACGGCGTAGGCGGCCGGCATCTGGTGGTCGACGGTGACGGCCACCGCGGCCCCGCCCTGCGGGTCGACCAGGTGGGTGGTGGTGACGCCCTCGCCGACCGCCTCCTCGGCGTCAACGACGAGGTGGGGAAGGGCGGCGGCGACCCGGGACGGCACGGGATCGAGCTCGTCGGGCTCGACGGCGAAGAGGACGGTTCGACGGACCATGGCGGGCCTCACAGGGTCTGCAGGTAGGCGATGAAGGCGAGCTCGAACGTGCGCTCCCGCTTCTGACGTTCCTCCTCGCTCCACGTCGCGCCCGGGGCGGGGACGTGGGCATCGAGCCACCGCTCGAAGGCGACGGTCAGACGGCGCAGCGCGCTGGCCTTCTCGGGGGCGAGGAGCGACAGCCTGGGCTGGGAGCGGACGATCTTCCGGAGCTTCTGGAACACCGCCAGCTGGCGTCGGCGGCGTTCCTTGCGGCCCTTGTCGATGTCCTTGTCGGCCCGCGAGCCCTCCTTCGGGGCCGGGCCGTCGAAGTGGTCGATGTCCGCCGAGCGGGAGGCGTTCTTCGGGGCCATCGGGTTCAGCTCTCCGGTCTGGGTCGAGGGCAGCAGCTTCGGGTCCACCTTCCCCAGGTCGTCGGCCACGCCCATGGTGCCGAGCATGCCCGGCATCCGCGCCCGCTCCAGCCGCCCGTGCAGGGCCTTGAAGGCGGTCGTCTGCCGGGCCGACGCTCGTCGGGGCACGTCGATGTACTTGCCCACCCCGACCTGCAACCACTGCGTGACCCGCTTGCCCCGCACCAGCATGGTGTCCTTGTCGGAGGTCCCGAGCTGGACCACGTGGCCCGGGATCTTCCACTTCCCCTTCTTCTTGTCCCACACCTTCGCCACCGGCCCGCGCGTCACGCCGCCGCGGCGGATGCGGCGGAGCATCTCGACCGCCTCCGGGGTCTCGAGCTTCATGGGCGTCTTGGCGCCGCTGCGCCAGATGTCCATGCCCTTCTGCACCTTGCTCTCGAAGGAGCCGGGCTGCAGGCTCTGGCGGTGCAGGTGGTGGTCCTCGGCCCGGGCCAGGACCCGCTCGAGCAGGTCCTGGACCTGCTTGCCGGTGATGACGTCGAGCCGCTTGAGGTCGGCCTGGGGGTTGACCCGGGCCACGACGTGGTGGTTCTTCTCGACCTTCAGGCTGGAGAGGCGGAGACGGATCTTCCAGGTCCACAGCCAGAGGGCGACGCGCCAGGGACGGTGGCCGTGGGCGAGGTAGCGGGTGATGAGCGGCGGCAGGACCCGCTTGGCCACGGCCAGCCGGCGCTTGGCCTCGTCGCCCTTCTTCTTCTTCTTCTTCTTCTTCTTTCCCTTGCCCTTCTTCGGCTTCTTGGGCTTCTTCGGCTTCTTGCCCTTGCCCTTCTTGCCGAGCTTCTTGAGGCCCTTCTTGATCTTCTCGCCCAGGCCCTTCATCCAGCGCAGGACGTCGTCGAGCCACTTGCGCACGGCCGCCATCAGCTCCTTGACGGCGCCCTTCAGCCGCTCGACCAGCTTGACGATGGGCTCGAGGGCGGAGCGGATCTTGCGGATGGCGCCGGCCAGCTTCGACGTGGCCCGGGCCCCGGTGAGAGCGGCCTTGGCCCCGCTGATGAAGGCGGCGGCCCCGGCGGTCAGGATGGCCAGCACCACCTCGACGAGGAGCTGGCCCACGAGCGAGCCCATGGTCCGGCCCACGGCGTAGCCGGCGCCGGTGGCGTTCAGGGCGGTGAGCAGGCCGGCCGCCGCCTCCCGCCCCAGCCGCCCGGCCATGCCCCGGAGGGCGGTGCGGGCGCCGTCGAGGAGCTGGGCCACGTCCTCCCGCGTGAGGCCGTCGGTGAGCAGCTTGTCCAGGAGGCCCTTGAGGTCGGGCAGGGCGCCGGGGGCGGCCGGGGGCTGGGCCTCCACCAGGCCGTCGGCCACCTCGTCGCCGACGGCGTCGGCCTCGTCGGTCGCCCCCTCCGGGGCGGTGGCGTCGTGCTCGGCCGCCGCCTCCTCGATCTCGGCGCCCTCCCGCTCGGCGGCGGTGGCATCGGCCATGGGGGCCGGGGCGGTCGGCTCCCGCATCATCGACGTCGCGTCGGCGGTGCCGGGGTCCGGGGTGGCCTCCGAGCCCGGCCCGGGGGGCGCGTCGGCCGGATCGAGGCCCTGCTCCCGCTCCAGGGCGGCACCCGGGTCCCCGCCGCGCTCGTCCTGCTCCGCGCCCACCGGAGCCAGCTGCTCCGCGGGGTCCTCCTGCTCCTCGACGGCCGGGGTCGGGGCGACGGCGGCGACCGGCGGCCCCCGGGCGGTGGGCACCGGGGTGGCGGCGGACGGGACGACCTGGCGGGCGACGGGTCCGGCCTCGGTCGCCTCGGCGGCGCCCTCGTCGCCGGCGCCCTCGCCCTCGCCCTCGCCGGCGGCGGCCGGCCCGCCCCGCATCCGCTGGGCGCCCCACGCCACCAGCTGGAAGGGGAGCTTGACCAGCCACCAGACGGCCTGGAGGAGGAAGATGATGGTGCCGCCGGTGCCCTCCCAGATGCCCTCGAGGAGGCCCACGAGGAACCCGGCCGCGATCTCGGCGTCGCCGGCCATGACCCGGGCCAGCAGGTTCACGGCGCCGACCTTCTGGGCCTCGGGCGCCTCCCGCAGCCCCAGCAGGAAGCCCAACAGCCCCTGGTGGACGACGGCCCACGTCAGATCGGCCGGTTCGGGGATGAAGCGCACGAAGCGGATGGCCACGTCGAGCACGAAGTCGATGATGGGCGCCTTGTAGCAGGGCGGCAGGACGCGCAGCCAGAAGTTCCCGGCGAAGAAGTACACGAGGCCGATGGGGAAGACGAGCAGCGCCTGGGTCAGCCCGATCAGCAGGTCGACCACCAGCCGCAGGTGACGGCGGCCTTCGCGCACGGCCGCGGCCAGGCCGCGCAGCAGACCCAGCCCGCAGCTCCGGAAGGCCCGGACGGCGATGCGGATCGGCTGGGTCAGCCGGCCGACCAGGGCGAGGAGGGCGTCGACGAGCGCCACGCCCGCGTTCCATCCGGCGATCGTCTCGAGGGCGCCGAGCAGCGCCGCCGTCCACCGGTCGACGGCTCCCACCCCGGCGAGGGCGATGTCCGACACGACCGCCAGCACCCGGTCGACGACCGGCAGCACGGTCTGCTGGAGGACGTCGCGGGCCCGGACGAACCAGTCGGTGGCGCCCTGGCTCACCTGCTCCCACAGCTGGGACAGGGCCGTCTGCACGTCGGGCAGCTGGGCGAGGAGGGTGAACAGCGGTGCCAGCGGGCTCTGCTCCTTGATCCAGCGCCAGGCGTCCTTGAGCCCCTGGACCAGGGGGGCCACCGCGTCGGAGACCTCCTTCCACAGCGCCTGGAGGCCCTGGCGGAGGGCATCGATCGGGCCCAGGTCCGGATCGATGCCGAGGGCCAGGGCGATGTGGCGCCAGGCGGTGCGGCCGGCGTCGCCGAGGTCGGCGAAGGCCTGGCGGACGGCGGGCTCGGCCGCGACCCACCAGTCGTGGACCGGCTTGGCGACCCAGCCGATGAAGTCGAAGAACCCGCTGACGACGTCGAGCTGCTGGCCGGTGCCGTCCTGCTGGGCCTGGAGGAGGATCCCCTGGATCTTCTGGGCCAGGGGCGAGGCCAACATGGCGTCGACCCGGGCCATCAGCCCCTGGAGGGTGACCTTGAACCCCTCGCAGGTCTGGGCCTGCTCCTCGGCCGTGGCCGGCGGGGTGGAGCAGAACGGCGAGGCCTCCAGCTCGTCCAGCCCGGACTGGAGCTGGCGCAGGCCGGTGCGCTCGACCACGCCCTCCAGCCAGGTGCCGAGGTGGGCGCCGGCTCGCCCGATGGGCCCACCGATGCCCTCGTCGATCAGCGCCGCCAGCGCCGGGCAGGCCGCCCGCAGCAGGCCCATGAGGCCGTTCTGGAGCACGCCGTCGACCGCCTGGGCCACGTCGTGGGCGCCCTGCTGGAGGGCGTCGAGGGCGGCGTGCAGCTCGGTGCGCAGGGCCTCGATCGAGGTGGCGACGATCTGGTGGAGGTCGTCGGCCCACCGGTCGAGCTGGTCCTGGGCGGCGTCGAGCAGGGCGTGGATGCGGTCGCGGTGCTCCCGGGCGATCACGCCGAGCTCGCCGGGCAGGTTGTCGGCCAGGACGTCGAGCGCCCGGTGGAGGCCGTCGATCGTGGCCGTGATGGCCGCCCGCCCCGCCTCGATCACCCGGTGGGCGAAGGCCTCGGCCGCCGCCAGCAGGGCGTCGATGGCCCGGCGACAGCCCTCGATGAAGCGGTCGATCCACCCCACCAGGTCGGCCAGCCGGGCCCGGGCCCAGGCCACGCCCTGGTCCCACCAGCTCTGCTGGTCGCCCTCGTCGACCTTCCGTTGGGCCCGCTGGCGGGTGTCGCGCCAGCGGTCGTCGGCCTGGCGCCGGGCGTCGGCCCGGGCCGCCGTCGCCGTGGTCTCCGCCTCGCGGGCGAGGTCGTCGGCGTGGCCGACCCTGGTGGCGACCAGCTCCTGGCCCTCCCGGGACCGGGTGGCGACGTGGTCGTCGACGCCGCGGGCCCAGGCCTCCCGGCCCTGCTTGACGCCGTCGGTCGCCCGCTGGTCGAGCCGGGCCCGCTCCTCGCCGGCCCGCTGGCACTGGTCGTGGCGGAGACGCTGGTCGGCCGTCACCGACTGGTCGATGCGGGCCCGAGCCTCGCCCTCGACGGTGGCGGCCTGGTGGCCGGCGTCGAGGTCGTGCGATCGGACGAGCACCACCTGGCCGAGCGGGCGGGTGCCGGCGTTGGCGTCGGTGGCGACCTGCTCGATGCGAGCCCGGTCGACGCGGGCGGTGGCATCGGCGGCGGGGACCTCGAGCCCCTCGAGCCGGGTGTCGAGGTCGCGGGCCGGGTCGCGGTGGGGCGCGAGGGCGGTCTCGCCGAAGCGCTCGCCGGTGGCCTGGCGGGCGCGGGTCGCCTCGGTGGCCGCCTTGGCCTCGAAGCGGGCGGCAGCGGGGGCGGCGGCGGCGCCCGGATCGGGGACCGGTGGGGTGGCGGCGGGGGCCGGAAGGCGCGGGGACACGGCGGCGGCCTGCTCGACCCGGCCGCGGGCCTCGACCCGCGCCTGGTCGCGGGCGCGCTGCTGCTCGGCGTCAGCGGCGGCGGGGCCCGGCGCGGGCGGGGCCCGGGCGGGTGGCCCGCGCGCCAGCTCGGTGTCGACGGCCTGGCGCGCCCGCTCGAGCTCCTGGGCCGGGGGCACGGCGATCACGGGGGCCGGGGCGTCGGGGCGCGCCGCGACGGGGGGCACGACCACCGGCGGGCCGCGGGCGAAGGGCTGGGTGCCGGCGGCCACGCCGACGTGGGGGCACGGCGCCACCTCGTAGCCGTCGGCCTTGCCGACACCGGCGCGCGCCTCGCCCTCGGCCTGATCGGCCAGGGCCCGCACCTCGGCCTGGCGGTCGGGGGCGGGCGGGGCCCGGTCCGGCCGGGTGGCGGTGGTCTCGGCCCGGTCGCCGGCGGTGGGGCGCGTCGGGGCGGTGTCGGCGGGAGCCGTCTCGGCCGTCGGCGGGGTCCCGCCCGGGCGGGCGGCCTCGGGGGCGGCGGCCTCCGGGGCGGCGGTCTGGCCGTCGGGCCCGCCCTCCGTCTCGCCTCGCCGGTGGCGGGCGCGGTGGCCCGCCGGGCGGCGCCGGCGGCGCACCTCGACCAGCTCACCCGACCGATCGCCCTGCGGGTGGGCCTCGGAGGACTCGGCGCCCTCGTCCTCGGTCGGCGCCGACGGGATGGCCAGGCCGACGCGCCGCAGGGCGAGGGATCCGGTCGGGAGGGCCACGGCGACCGGTGGCACCCGGGCGGCAGCGCCGGCGGTCAGGGCGCCGGCGACGGCCTCGGCCTCCTGCTCGGCGGCGTGGTCGACGGGCAGCGGGGCGGCGGTGGGCGGCCCGGCCGGGGCGGCGCCGGCCTGGAGGGCGTGGACGACCTCGTGGGCCACGACGTGGCGGGGGGCGTCGTCGTGGCGGAGGAGGATGACCGGCCCCGACGCCGCCGCCTCGGCCCCGAGGTGGTCGAGGAGCGAGCGGGCCGCCGGCCCGGTGTGGACGGCGATGCCGGCCAGCGACGCGCCCAGGTCCCGCTCGAGGTCGGCCCGCCCGGGCACGGCGTGGGCTGGGGTGGCGGTGGCCTCGGCCCAGCGCTCGGCCAGCCCGGTCGGCGCCAGGTGCTCCAGCAGCGACGGCGGTCGCCCCCCGTCCTCGACCTCCCGGTCCTCCCCCTCCTCGAGGTGGCGATGAGATCCGGCGGCTTCCCGCCGGATCTGATCGCCACCTCGGGGGGCAGGGGGGCGCCGCGTCCGGGCGGCGGGGCGGGTGACGTGCTCCCTCATGCCAGCCCCTCGTACACGGATCGGGCCAGAGCCTGGCCCACCAGGACGGGGTTGGCGTCGAGGGGCACGGCGACGGCGGGCCCGGCCCGCTCCGGGGTGTCGGCGACGGTGGGCAGGCCGCCGTCGGCGACCAGCCGGACCAGCTCGCGCTCCAGGGCGGCGGCCACGGCGAAGCGCCGCGCCGGCGGCACCCCGCCCAGGTCCAGTTCGTCGATCTCGACCACCACGTCGCCGGTCAGCGCCATCCCCGCACCTCGCTCGGGGTCAGCGAGCGACCGAGCTTCTCGTACTCGAGCTCGGCCGCCTCCCGCAGGATCGCCATGGTCACCGGCGAGCCCCGGTCGGCGGCGAGGAAGGCGCCGTTGCGTCCGATGCTGCGGATCGTGCCGCCGGCCACCACGAGACGGGCCAGCACGGTCGGGTCGACGGCATCGAGGGGCACGCCGGGCGGGAAGGTCTGGCGCCAGATCTGCTCACGGGTGGCGTCGTCGGGGAACGGGAACTCGACCACGAACGGGATGCGCCGGAGGAAGGCCTCGTCGAGGTGCTGGCGGTGGTTGGTGGTGAGGATGGCCAGGCCGGAGTAGCTCTCCATCCGCTGGAGCAGGTAGCTGACCTCGATGTTGGCGTGGCGGTCGTGGCTGTCCTTGACCTCGGTGCGCTTGCCGAACAGGGCGTCGGCCTCGTCGAACAGCAGCACCGCCCCACCGGCCTCGGCGGCGTCGAACACCCGGCGGAGGTTCTTCTCGGTCTCGCCGATGTACTTGCTCACCACCGCGCTGAGGTCGATGCGGTAGAGGTCGAGGTCGAGCTCGCCGGCCAGCACCTCGGCGGCCAGGGTCTTGCCGGTGCCGCTGGGCCCGGCGAACAGGGCGGCGGCGCCCCCGCCGCGGGCGCCGCTGGGCGTGAAGCCCCAGCGGTGGTCGACCGTGGCGGCGTGCCGGGCCTGGCCGAGCAGGGCCCGCACCGTGCGCTCGGTGGCCGGGGGCAGGACCACGTCGGGCCACGACGCCCGCACGGGGAGCCGCTGGGCCAGGTCCTCCAGCCGCGGGTGGGCCTGCGTCCGGGCGCCGTCCCAGAGCAGCCGGCGCCGGTCGGCCGTCGGGTCGTCGCCGAGGCCCTGGCGGAGGGCGTCGACGGCGGCGTCGACCCCGTGGGCGTCGAGCTGGAAGCGGGCGACGAGGTCGTCGAGCTCGAGGGGCGGGTCGTCGTCGCCCGCCGGCGCAGCCGTGTCGGCGAGGGCATCGCGCCAGTGGGCCAGCCGCTCGTCGAAGGCGGCCCGGCCCACGCGGATGCGGACGAGCGACTCGCCGGCGCGCGGCTCGCAGCCGGTGGTGGCGACGTGGCGCCCGGCCCGGGCCGCCCAGGCCGTCGCCGCCTGCCGGGTGGCAGGGTCGCCGGCCTCGTCGAGATCGACCACCAGGGCCACCGGCGTCAGCTGCACCTCGCGCCGCCAGCGGGCCAGCAGCTCGTCGGCCTCGTCGGGGTCCGTGGGGATGGCCCGGCACGGCAGGCGGTGGAGCGCCCGACCGTCGAGACGGGCGGCGTCGGCGGCCACGGCCAGTCCGGCGCCGGTGGCCTCGCACCACAGGTGGGGGACCGACGCGCCCCACGCCCCGGCCAGGCGCACGGCCGCGTCGCGGTGGGAGGCCGGCAGGGCCCGGGGCGGGGCCACGGCGACCAGGTGGCGGGCCAGGGCCTCGTCGACGTAGGTGGCGCCGAGGAGGTGGTGCAGCACCCGCTCCTCGAGGTGGACCGGGCGCTCGGTCAAGACGGCGCCGGGACCGAGGCGCACCAGGCGATCGGCCCGCAACGGCGCCGACGGCAGCAGGGCGTCCCAGTGGGCGCCGGGCAGGGCGGCCAGGGCGACCTGGAGCGTGGGCCAGGTCAGGTCGGGGCGCCGGTTCCAGACCGCACAGCGGCGGTCGAGCCCGGGCTGGAGCTCGCGGGCGGCGGCGAGCAGCACCACGGCCACCTCGAACGGGCCCAGCCCGAACCGCTCGGCCAGCACCGCCAGCGGGGTCCCGGGGGCCGGGGGGTCGAGCGGCGGCGGGCGGCCGGGGGCCACGGCGTCCGGGTCGGCGTCGAGCAGGGCCACGACGGCGGCGATCCCGTCGGCCAGCCCGAGCCCACCGGAGCTCGGTGGGGCATCCGCCCCCTTCGGGGCACCTGTCCCACCGAGCTCGGTCTTGGGGGCCATCTCAGGACACCTCGAGGACCAGGTCGGTGGTCAGCTCGCCGGTGGCCGGGTCGGTGGGGAGGACGCTGACGGCGCCGTCGACGCTGACCCGCACGAGGTACCGCCCGGCCGGCAGGCGGGGGGCGGTGGTGAACCGCACCTCGCCGCCGTCGGCCTCCCCCGTGGACACGGTGCGCGAAGGGGCGCCGGCCAGCCCGCTCAGCACCAGCTCGACGTCCTGGTCGGCCTCCGGGACGGGGTCGACGGCCACCCGGATGCGGTGGCCGGGGGCGCCGTCGAGCGTGGCGTTGGTGGGGGTGGTGCGGGGGAGGGTGATCGCCGGCACGAGGGCGAGGGGGACGGCGCCGGACGCGGCCGCCCCGCGGGTGGTGCCGTCGGGCAGGGTCGCCCGGTGGATCACCTGCACCCCGGCCAGGCCACGGGGGAGGGCGGTGACCGCGGCGGCCGGGATGGTGATCAGCTCGTCGGCGGCGTCGGGGACGTCGATCTCGTGACCGCCGATGGCCACGAGGGTCACCTCGCCGCGCAGGGCCTGGCCCCGGATGACGACGTCCTCGCCCGGGGCCACCACGGCGAGGGGGCGGGCCGACGAGGTGACGCCGGTGATGTCGGGCGCCCGCAGCGGGAGGGTCGCGACCGCCGGACGGGTGACCGGGGCGGCGGGCGCCGGGGTCACCTCGGCGTCGACCAGCACGACCGAGGCGCGGTAGGTGACGGAGAGACGGTGGAAGCCGATCCCGAGCATCGACCAGAGGCGGCTCTGCTCCTCCAGGTCCATGGGCACGTGGGTGAGGCGGACGTGCTCGACCTGCTCGGCCAGGTCGGCGCCGGTGAGCACGTGGCTGGCGGGCAGCGTCGCCACCAGCTCGGCGATCTCGGGCGGCCCGAGCGGCGGCATCTCGTGGAGCCCACCCATCACCACCCCGGCCAGCCGCTCGCCGTCGAAGGTGGCGGCGTCGCCGACGAACGTGACGAGGTAGTCGAGGTCGAGGGCGAGACGGGGCCGGCGCACCACGGTGCCGTCGGCGGCCCGCTCGGGGGTCACCTCGTTGCGCAGCGCCGGGTTGGGCACCACCTCGTAGAGGTGCAGGTAGACGCCGGGCTCCTCGGCCTTCACCGGGTGGGCGGCGCGGGTCGTG
>DASYLG010000453.1:0-5941 GCA_036009685.1 Iamia sp.
CGGGGGCGGGTTCGGCGGGCGGGGGCGGGGGAGGCGGTGGCGGGGTGCCGACCTCGTCGGTGGCCCCGACCCCGCCCTGGAGGAGGGAACAGGCCTTGCTGATGGCGCGGCGGGCGTCGGCGTCGTCGACGGTGCCGAACCAGCGGGCCACGGTGCGCCAGAGGAGCTTGGCCCGGAACGAGAAGAGGCTGGCGACCAGCTCGACGACCGCGGTGCAGACCCCCGCGCCGAGGAAGAACACCAGGGCCAGGCCGATGGCCGTCTCGACGATGGCTGAGGAACCCAACAGGTCCATGCGGACCTCCCAACCCGGCCCCACCCCGGCGCCGGTCGGCGGTCAGCGTAGGCCAGGTCAGAGCGGGATGCGGCGGACCGTGCCCTCGCCCGGCGCCGTGACCCAGATGGCGTCGTCGGTGACGGCGAAGGTCCGCGACCGGGTTCCCACGTCGATGGTCTCGGCCACCTGCTCGTCGTCGGTGTCGATCCGGGCGACGGACCCGTCGCCCGTGCTCAGGTCGGACACCCACAGCTCGCCGTCGGGGGCCAGCACGAGCTCGCCCACCTCCGAGCCCTCGACCGGCACATGGCCGACGACCTCGCCGCTGTCGGGGTCGACCCGGACGACCTCGGCGCCCTGGCCGATGGCGACCCAGACGGCGTCGTCGGTGACGGCGATCCCGGACGGGGCCGCCTCGAGCGCCGTCCGGACGACCACGTTGAGCTCGGTGTCGACGTGGAGCAGGATCCCGCCGCCCTCGGTCAGGGCCAGCGCGCCCCACACCGAGCCGTCGTCGGCGATGGCCAGCTGGGCGGTGTCGTAGAAGACGTCGGTCGGGGCGTCGGAGTCGTACACGGCGTCCGCCGGATCGATCCGGGCGATGTCATCGTCGGCCGGGCTGGCCACCCACACGACGTCGTCGGTGGCCGCCACGGCGGTGGACGTCTCGCCCACCTCGTTGGTGACCTCCTCGTTCCCGTCCGGGTCGAGCTTGGTCAACGTGCTGTCGGAGGCGTTGACCACCCACACGGCGGAGTCGGTGGCGACGACGTCCGTCGGGCTGTTGCCCACCGTGACGGTGCCGAGGTCCTCGCCGTCGGCGTCGAGGCGGGTGATGGTGCCGTCATCGGTGTTGGCGATCCAGACCCCTCCGTCGGAGCGGGCGCTGATGGCCGTGGGGTTGGCCCCGACGCCGATCACGAGCGGTTCGCCGCCGTCGCCGTCGTCCCCGCCGCTGTCGTCGTCGCCCCCACCCAGGGCCAGGACGAGCCCCGCCACGACCAGGACGAGCACCACCCCCACGGCAGCCACGACGAGCAGGCGGCCCCGGCCCCGGTGGGTGCCGTCGGGCGCCGCGCTCGCCCTCGGCGGGGCGGCGGGCGCGGCGGGGGCCACGCGGGTGGCGTCGTCGTCCGGGTCCGGCGCGGGCGCGGCCGGCGAGGACGCGCCGGGGGCCACGACCGTCGCCGCCTCGTGGGCGTCGCCGGCGTCGTCGGCCGGCGGGGGAGGGGTGGCTCCGGCGGTGGCCGGCTCCGGGGGCGCCGGAGCCGGTGGCTCGTCGGAACCGACCGTGGCCGTCGTGGTGGGAGCGGCGGCGCGGTCGGCGGCGATCGCCTCCAGGGCCGTCGCCACCTCGGCCAACGTCGGGCGATCGTCGGGCTCCTTGGCCAGACAGGCGCCGATCAGGTCGGCCAGGGCGAAGGGCACCTCGGGGGGCAGCGGCGGGGCGTCCTCGGTGGTGACCCGCCACATGACGGCGGCGACGTGGTCCTCGCCGGTGGCGAAGGCCGGCCGCCCGGCGACGAGGGTGTACAGCGTGGACCCGAGGGCGAAGACGTCGCTGGCGGCCGACGGGCGCTCGCCCTTGATGACCTCCGGGGCGGTGTAGGCCAGGGTGCCCGTGAGCGTGCCGGTGGCCGTCATGGTCCCGTCGTCGAGGGTGGCGATGCCGAAGTCGGTGAGCAGGGCCCGGCCCCGCCGCCCCACGAGGATGTTGTCGGGTTTGATGTCGCGGTGGAGGATGCCGGCCTCGTGGGCCGCCTCCAGGGCATCGGCCACCTCGGCGCCGATCCGGGCCGTCTCGGCGGGCGCCACCGGCCCGAAGGCCCGCATCTGGTCGCCGAACGAGCCCGCCGGTACCAGCTGCATGGAGATGAACGGGGAGCCGGTGGTGGTGGTGCCGGCGTCGATCAGGGCCACGACGTGCGGATGGTCGGACAGTGCCCCGACGGCCCGGACCTCGTGGCGGAACCGGCGCTCGGTATTGGGGTCGAGGGCGGCGGCGGTCAGGACCTTGAGGGCGACGAGGCGGTCGACCGAGGTCTGCGTGGCGCGGTACACGGTGGCGAACCCGCCCCGCCCCAGCACCTCGTGGAGCTCGTAGCCGGGCACGACCGGCCAACCCGCCCTCTCGTCCTGGGTGTCCACCCGGTCACCTCCCTGCTGAGGCGGCTGACGCTACCTCCTCGCCACCGCGGGGTCAGCCGAGGCTGTCGGTGCCCAGGACGACCACGATGTCGGCGCCGTCGGGCGCCGGGGTCTGGCCGAGGGGGGTGTCCGGCTTGGGCTGGATGGCGGCGTCGGGGAGGCCGATGGCGGCGGCGATGGCGGCGGCGTCGACCTCCAGGGCGGGGTCGGCGACGTAGATCGTGGTGGTGTCGCCGTCGGTGGCGGCGTCGGACGCCTCGGCGGTGTAGCCGGATTCGCCCAGCGTGGCGACGTTCTCGCCGGCCCACCCGACCTGGCCGGAGCCGTTGAGGACGACGACCGTGAGCGAGGCCGGGTCCTGGGTGGTGGGAGGCGCCGTCGTCGTGGTGGTCGACGCCGTGGTGGTGGTCGCCTCCTCGCCGGTGGGGTCCGGGCCGGCGGACCCCGTCGGGCGGTCGTCCTCGGCGCGGGCCACGACGAGGTAGCAGGCCACCACGAAGATCAGCGTGACCAGGACCATGACCGCGATCCAGATCGCGGCCCGGCCGCGGCCGACCGGTTCGGCCGGCGGGCGGCGGGGGGGCGGTGGAGCGGGCGCCGGCGGCGGTGATGGTGGGGGCGGCGGAGCGGCGGGGCCGGGGGGTGGCGGGGCCGGGGCCGGGTCGAAGGAGGTCGGCGCCGGCGGCGGGAGGATCGACAGCAGCTCGGCCGGGATCTGCACCGTGGCCTCGTCGTTGGACGACCTGCGCTTGGTCGTGTCCACCTCGTCGTCGTCCATCCCGCGTCGCCTCCTTCCGGCCTGACGACCGTACTGCCGCCGGTCGGCCCGGAGCGCCACACCGGTCACCGCCGGGGCGGGGTCCCCCGAGGACGGTCAGACGGGGGTGGCGGCCACCGGCTCGTAGAGGGTCGTGCGCTGGACGAGGGTGCGGCCGATGGGCTCGACGATCTCGCGGAAGCCGTCCTCCTCCATCCCCTGGCCGTGGGAGGCACCGGCCGACCGGGAGATGGTCTCGTTCATGAGGGTGCCACCCAGGTCGTTCACCCCGGCCTGGAGGAGCTGGCGGACGCCGTCGGCCCCCAGCTTCACCCAGCTGGCCTGGATGTTGTCGACCAGGCCGTCGTAGGCGATGCGGGCCACGGCGTGCATCAGCACGCTCTCGCGGAAGGTCGGGCCGCGGCGGCTCTTCTTCTGGAGGTAGAGCGGGGCGGCCATGTGGACGAAGGGCAGGGGCACGAACTCGGTGAAGCCACCGGTCTCGGCCTGGAGGGCCCGGGTGCGGAGGATGTGGCGGGCCCACGACGCCGGCTCCTCGACCGAGCCGAACATGATGGTGATGTTCGAGCGCAGCCCGACCGAGTGGGCCGTGCGGTGCGCCTCGAGCCACTCGTCGGTATCGATCTTGTCCGGGCACAGGATCTGGCGGACGGGGTCGTCGAGGATCTCGGCGGCGGTGCCCGGCAGCGTGCGCAGCCCGACGTCCATGAGCCGGCGTAGGTAGTCGGCGAGCGGCTCGCCCAGGCGCTTGGCCCCCTCGGTGACCTCCAGCGCGGTGAAGCCGTGGACGTGGATGTCCGGCGCCGCCTCCTTCACCGCTCGGGTGACGTCGATGTAGTAGTCGCCGTCGAAGCTGGGGTGGATGCCGCCCTGGAGGCAGACCTCGGTGGCGCCGAGGTCCCACGCCTCGCTGACCCGGCCGGCGATGTCGTCGAGGGTCAGGAGGTAGGGCGTGCCCCGCAGGTTGAGGGAGCGCGGGCCCTTGGAGAACCCGCAGAAGCGGCACTTGAAGGTGCAGACGTTCGTGTAGTTGATGTTCCGGTTGCGGACGAAGCTGACCTCGTCGCCCACGGCCCGCTTGCGCAGCTCGTCGGCCACCTCGGCCACGGCGTTCACCTCACGGCCGCGAGCCGAGAACAGGGTGACGATCTCGTCGTGGCCGACCTGCTCGCCGGTCATGACGCCGTCGAGGACCTCGCGCACGGCTCCGCCGACCGGCGAGGCCGGGCCGGGGACGAGGACGGGCGGGGTCACGTCGGCGCCGGAGTACCACTGGGTCGAGCGGCGGCCGACGAGGACGACCTCGGCCCCGTCGCCGACGTTGCGGACCTCGCCCACCTTGTTGGGGTAGACGGCGCCGGGGTCGTCGCGGGCCAGGCCCTCGGCGTCGGCCCGGTCCATGACCGCGAAGTGCAGGGCGGGGTCGAGCCAGGTCTCGCGGGCCCCGTCCTGGATGTAGCGGGCGTGGACGGTGAGGCGGGGAGCGAGCTGGCGTCCGGTGGCCTCGGTGGCCTGGCGCAGGGCGTCGAGGTGGGGCCAGGGCCGCTCGGGGTTGACGTGGTCGATCGTGATGGGCGAGACGCCGCCGAAGTCGGACACGCCGGCCGCCAGCAGGGGGCCGACCTCGTCGGCCAGGTTGGGCGGCGCCTGGATGTGGACGTCGGTCGGGAGGATGAGACGGGCCAGGGCGATGGCCCGCTGGTGGTCCTCGGGCGGGCACGGCGGGTGGTCGCGCATCGCCGTGCCCGGCTTGGGCAGGAAGTTCTGGACGATCACCTCCTGCACGTGGCCGTGGCGGCGGTGGGAGGCGGCGATGGCCTCGAGGGCCTCGACCCGGTCGGCCTCGGTCTCGCCGATGCCGCAGAGGATGCCGGTTGTGTAGGGGATCTTCAGCTCGCCGGCGGCCTCGAGGGTGGCGAGGCGGCGCTCGGGCGTCTTGTCCGGGGCGCCGCGATGGGCGGCCAGGTCCGAGCGCAGCGTCTCGACCATCATCCCCTGGCTGGGGCTGACGGCGCGGAGACGGGCCAGCTCGGCGGCGGGGAGGGCGCCGGGGTTGGCGTGGGGGAGGAGACCGGTCTCGTCGAGCACGGCCGCGGCGGCGGCGACGAGGTAGTCCGTGGTGGAGGTGTAGCCGTGCTCGTCGAGCCAGGCCTGCGCCGTGGGATAGCGCTCCTCGGGCGCCTCGCCCAGGGTGAACAGGGCCTCGTGGCAGCCAGCGGCGGCGCCCCGGCGGGCCAGGACGAGGACGTCCTCGAGGGCCATGTAGGGCGATTCGAGGCGGGCCGGGGGCTGGGCGAAGGTGCAGTAGCCGCAGCGGTCGCGGCAGAGCTTCGTCAGCGGGATGAAGACCTTGGGCGAGAAGGTCACCCGCGTGCCGTGGGCGGCGTCGCGCACGGCCCCGGCTCGGGCGATCAGCTCGGCCGTGGGCAGGCCGGAGTAGTCGGGCACCGCGGCAGGCTACCGATGCGCGGCGCCGTTCCTCGCGACGGCTCCGCGCCTCTGCCTCCCTCCCGCGGGCTGGCTGCGGACGGTGAGGTGAGCCGTCCCCGGACCCGCCCCTTCCGTCTCCGGGCCAGGGGTAAGGTCGGGCCGTCGGCGACCGACGGCACGAGGGCAAGGGCGACCTGGATGGCAGACGAACGACCTGGGGGACCTCCGGCGACGCCTGCCATCGGCGCCGTCCCCCTGCCCCCCGGGTACGTGCTCGTCGAGAAGCTGGGCTCCGGCGGGTTCGCCAC
>DASYLG010000454.1:0-2283 GCA_036009685.1 Iamia sp.
CCGCCACCTCCGCGGCCTAGCCGGCGGCGAGGCGCTGGCGGGCCTCGCCGACCCAGTCGGTGACGACGGCGTCGGGGGCGGCGGCCAGGACACGGTCCTGGACGGCGAGGGTGCGGACCCAGCTGTTGACCCGCAGCCCGAGGTCGTGGCCGGCCCGGACGACGTCGGTGGTGAGCGAGACGTCCATCACGCTGACGGCGGTGGCGCCCACCTCGGAGGCGCGCCGGAGGTAGGCCAGCGCCGCCTCCTCGGTCTCGGTGTTCTGGAGCCAGGCCCGCTCCTGCCCCGGGGCCACGCGTCGGGCCACGCCGATGGCGTCGGGGTGGCTGCTCCAGAGCCGGGCCCGGTCGAGCATCCCGGCGTCGGTCAGGGTCTCCACCGCCGCCGCCATCGACCGACCGTCCTTGACGTCGACGGCCAGCTCGATGCCGTCGGGGAGGACGGCCAGGATGTCGGTGAAGGCCGGCAGCGTCTCCTGCGCGTCCCGGAGCCGCAGGCGGGTGAGCCAGGCGGACGGCGTCCAGCTCACGACGAGCGGCCACCACGTCGTGCGGAAGGTGAGGGGGTCGTGGCTGAGGACCGGGACGCCGTCACGGCTGAGGCGCAGGTCGATCTCGACGGCGTCGGCCCCGGCCGAGGCGGCGAAGGCGACACCCTCCCGGCTGTTCTCGGGGGCGTCGAGCGGGCAGGTGCGGTGGGCGATGACCTCGGTCATGGGGGCGGGGCGCCCGCCTCGACCAGGTCGGGATCCACCCGACCACGAGGTGCCTGGCACCTCGTGGTCTCGGCGCCCTCATCGGGTTTGGTCGGGGCGTCGTGGCGCCGGCCGAGGAACGGGATCCGGTCCTTGTAGCCGATCCACGCGAAGCGGGCCGCCACCACCGCGGTCGGAGCGGCCATCGCCGCGTTCCAGCAGTCGCCACACATGGCCCGCAACCTACCCCGGGGTGCGTCGCCGTCGGCTCCAGGGGGCGGGCTCGGGGTGGGGCGGGACGCGGGGGTGGACGACGGCCACGGCCAGCAGGCCGCAGAGGACGCCGAGGGCCCAGCCGCCGACGAGGTCGAGCGGCAGGTGGACGCCGACGTACAGGCGGGCGAGGCCGACCAGCACCGCCCCCAGGGCGAGGGGCAGCCGCAGGCGGGGCCAGCCCCAGCCGGCCACGACCGCCAGGGCGGCGGCGATGGCCGAGTGCGACGAGGGGAAGCCGCCGTCGGAGGGGAGGTGCTGGCGCAGGACCACGTCGGCGACGAGGCCCGGCGGTCGGGCCCGGTCGACCGCCGCCTTCATGATCGTGCAGACCAGCCGGGCCGCCAGCCAGGCGAGGAACCCGGCCGTGGCGACCCGGCGCTTGCGGGCCAGGAAGCCGACGACGACGACGGTGGCCGCGCCGATCGACGCGCCGAGGTTCATCCCCAGCTCGAGCGGTGCTCCGACCCAGCGCGGGAGGTCGTTGGCCCAGGTGAGGATGGCCGTCTCCCCGGTGACGAGCCGCCCCGGGACCGCCATCGCGGTGGAGGCGACGAGGGCGATCGCTGCCACCGCGACGACCGCCCGAACGGGTGAGAACCGGGCTGGCGTTGGATTTGGCTCGTCGTCCATCGAGCACCGAGACTGCCCGACATGAACGTGGTCGTCTGTGTCAAGCAGATCCCTGACCCCGCTGATCCGGGTGCTCTCAACGCGGATCACACCCTGAAGCGGGACGGGAAGCTCATCCTCGACGAGGCCGATACCTACGGCGTGGAGATGGCGCTGCAGCTCGTCGACAAGGCCGGGGAGGGCGAGGTCACCCTCGTCTCCATGGCCCCGAACGCCGAGGTGTCCGGCCTGCGCCAGGCGCTCGCCATGGGCGCGGCCAAGGCCGTCCTCGTGAGCGACGACGCCCTCGCCGGGGCCGGCGCCCTCGACACCGCCAAGGTGCTCGCCGCCGCCATCGGCACGGTCGGCGAGTTCGACCTGATCCTCGCCGGCGTCGAGTCGTCCGACGGCTACACGGGCGTCGTGCCCGAGCAGATCGCCGCCCTCCTCGACCTGCCGTCGGTCGGCTTCGCCAAGTCGGTCGACGTCGCCGATGGCACCCTGAAGGTCCAGCGCCAGACCGAGGCCGGCTACGACGAGGTCGAGTCGCCCCTGCCGGCGGTCGTCACCGTCACCGCCGGTGTGGTCGAGCCCCGCTACCCCTCCTTCAAGGGGATCATGGCGGCCAAGTCCAAGCCCGTCGAGAACAAGACGGTCGCCGATCTCGGCCTCGACGCCGCCAACGTCGGCTGGGCCGGAGCCGG
>DASYLG010000455.1:0-3418 GCA_036009685.1 Iamia sp.
GGGCGACACCGGGGGGGCGTCGCGCGACGCCCGCTACTGGCAGACCCCGTGTGTCCCCGAGGGCGACATCGTCGGCAAGGCCTTCATCCGCATCTGGCCCCTGAGCGCCTTCGGCGGGATCTGACCCCACCGGGAGGACCGTCCGGACGATCCCCTCCGGCCCCCGACCCGCCCGTCCCGCTCGCGCCACCACCGGGCACCGCCCCGTGGCCCCATCGCCCGAGGAGCGCATCCCGGTGCCGAGGCGCCCCGGTCCGCCACCCGACCGCGCGCCCCGGCCGCCTCCTCGACACCGCAGCCGAAGACGTCGGGCGGCGAATCGCTGGCGATTCGCCGCCCGACGCGTCGCGACCGAGGTGGGTGGGTCCTGGAGGCCGGGTCACGAATCGCAAGGGGCGGTGAGGCTCGTCGGTGGGTGACGCCGGGTGATCCACCTGCGGGGTCGACCGACAGCGGGCGCGGCACCCCGGGGCCGTCCGGCTTCACTGTCACACCCCCCTGAGATGATCGTTCCACGGCGCTGGGCGCGGCGGATGGCGGCCTCGAGGCCGACGAACATGTCGTCGCGCAGAAGGGGAGCGCCATGCCCTCCGCCACAGACCACCCCGGTTCGGGCCCCGAGTGGCCCAACTGGACCCCGCAGATGATGCGGAACCGCCCACCCAACCTCGGCAGCGCCGCCACCTTCTGGCTCCGCTACATCGCCGGGCTCCCTCCCCGCGAGCGGCTGCGTCTCCACGTCGAGCGGGAGGAGCTCCTGCGCCGGCTGTGGGAGCTCGACCGGTCGATGCTCGCCGCCACCGAGGAGCGCCTCGATCTCCTGCACCGACTCGCCCTCCACCGTGATGCGCTGTACCCCCGCATCCCCTGGCCCCGCGGCCGTCGCCCTCCGGACCACCGCCACCCGTTGATCCCACCGGCAGCGGAGGGCGCCGTCCCGATCGCCGGTCCCGTCCTGCGTCACGTCTGTCTCCAGGTCCTCGCTCGGCACGGCACCCTCGGGCTCGGCGAGATCCACGGCTGGCTGCACCGCTACGGCTACGTCATCGCCCACCCTCACCCGGTCAAGGCGCTCGGCGACGCCCTCGGCCACGAGCACGACCACCACCGCGCCTACCGCGTCGCGCGTGGCACCTACTGCCTCGGCCGCAGCTACCGGGCACCGGACGTGGGCCCGCTCGACGCCATGCCCACGGGCGATCCGACGACCATCGTCGACCCGCTGACCGACCCGCCGACCCGCCACGGCGACCCGACCCGCCGCCGCGAGCCGTCGCGCCATGGCGACCCGGCGGAGCGATCAGGCCAGGGCGCGCGTCAGCGAATCGGCCATGCGGTCGACGTGATCGCTGAAGAGGGCGTCGATGCCCATGTCGAAGAGGCCGTCGAGGACGCGGACGTGCTGGGCGTCCCAGCCCCAGGCCCGCACCCCGAAGCGGTGGTAGAGGGTCACCAGTCCGCCCGACCAATCGGTGTGGTGCAGGTTGACGGCATCGATGCCCCGCTCGCGCAGCTGGGCGGCGTGGCGCTCGGGCCCCTGGCCCAGACGCTTGAGCCGGGTCGAGTCGACCAGCCGGACCTGGGGGGCACGGACCCGCCACGACAGCAGCAGGTCGTGGTCGTCGTGGCAGAGCCACACCCGCGCCAGGCGGGTCGGGTCATCGGTGCCCAGGGCGTCGAGCAGGGGTTGGGCAGCAGCGGGATCCTTGACGTCGAGCGACACGTGCAGGTCGTCGCCCATCAGGTCGACCAGCGCGGCGGCGTCGGGGATGTGCTCGGGCAGCTCGGCCCGGGGCACCTCGGCGATCGGGTGCCGCCGGGGCCGCCGGCCGATCAGGCCGTCGTGGTCGAGGACGGCCACGCCGTCGGCGGTGACCCACACGTCGGACTCCAGGCCCGTGGCCCCCAGCTTCCGGGCCAGGGCGAAGGCCTCGACCGTGTTCTCGGGGGCGTGGGCCCGGGCGCCGCGGTGGGCGAAGGCGATCGGGGGCGGGTCGAGGGCGGGCAGCCGGGTCGGCACCGGCCCATCCTCGCACCCCGCGACCGCCGGTTCGCAGCCCCGAGCGACCCCGCCCGACCACCCGTCCGGCGGATCCGTCGTCGTCGCACCACGGTCCGTGAACACGGGGTGCGGCCACTCAACTCCGCTCCGCGGTGGCCGATGGCTCTCTCGTCACAAAGCGGGCCAGGAACGACCTGGCCACCTTGGAGGAGACGCATGGCCACCATCCGAGCGACCTGCGCCGACTGCGGCGACGTGGAGATGACCAGCGATGACGTCATCGTTCGTGTCTGCGTCGACAACGGCCAGGGGGCCTACGCCTTCCGCTGCCCCGAGTGCACCATGGCCGTGTCCAAGCCGGCGGACAACCGGGTGATCGAGCTGCTGATCGCCTCCGGCGTGCGGCTCGATCGCTGGCGGCTGCCGGCCGAGCTGGACGAGGTCCGCGACGGCGACCCGATCGACCACGACGACCTGCTCGACTTCCACCGTCTCCTGACCGACGAGGGCCGCCTCAACGCCGAGATGGGCCGGCTGGTCGACGGCTGAGAGCCGGGACCAGGAAAACGGGAACGGGGACCGGGGAACGAGCGACGTGACCTACTCTGCCGTCGTGATGTGGTTGTGGGTCGCCGCCCTGCTCGGCACCCTCGTGGCCTTCGCCCTGGCCTGGCGGGGTCTCGCCCGCGCCGACCTGGCCGTGACCCGGCTGCACACCGAGCTGGCCGGCGGCGACGCCGTGGCCCAGGCCCGGTCCGAGCTGGAGGAGGCCACCCGCGCCACCGCCGGCGAGCGGATCCGGCTCCACACCCGCGTCGCCGAAGGCTGAGGCCGAGCCGCCCGCCCCGCGTCGGCGGTGGATCTGCCCTCCCGTCGGGGTGGGCACAGAGGGCTTCGGTAGGGTTGCACCATGTTCAACATCGGCGGCGGGGAAATGGTCGTCATCTTCCTGCTGGCGCTCCTCGTCCTGGGTCCCGAGAGGCTCCCGAAGGCCATGGGCCAGGTGGGTCGCGCCGTGGGCCAGATGCGCAAGCTGTCGAGCGGCTTCCAGGACGAGATCCGCCGGGCCATGGACCCCATCGAGGCCCCCTTCCGGCCCGGTGAGGAGAGCCTGAAGAGCCTGAGGCCCTCCATCACCGACGAGGTCCGGGTGGTGGCCACCGAGGACGACACCGCCGCCGCCGAGGCCACCAACACCCCCGCCGAGGGCGAGCCCGCCTTCCCCGACCTGGCCAAGGTGGACGGCGCCACGGCCGACGGCGCCCTTCTGGGCGTCGAGCCCGCCACCGAGGCCTCCGTGGTCGACGACGCCCCCGTGCCCCGCCGGGGCAACGTCACCCCCCTGCGCCCCCGCCTGGACGACGGCGATGCCGACCAGGCCACCGGCTGACCCGGGGCGTCCCGTGGACCCGCGAC
>DASYLG010000456.1:0-7716 GCA_036009685.1 Iamia sp.
GGCCGGCGGCCCCTCGACGGGCAGCCGCGACTCGACGCGGGCCAGGGCGCCCCGACGGGTGGCGGCCGGCTCCCGCTCGGCCCGGATGCGATCGACCGCCCCGGGCAGGGCGAACTGCGCCGCCCCCAGCCCGGAGACGAAGTAGCCCCGGCGGACGGAGCCCTTGTCCTCCATGGCCCGGAGCACGGGGTAGACGCCGGCGAAGCCACCCTCGACCCCCTCGGCGAGGGCCGCCTCGCGGGTGAGCACGCCGTGACGCTCGAGCAGCTGCTGGGCCCGGGCCAGGGCGGCCTCGCTGGGCGACACCCGGGCCCGAAGCGGCGCCACCAGCGACCAGCGCCCGGCCGCCGCCGGTGGGCCCTGCCGGGCGAGGCGGCCCGGGCGAGGCCGTCCGGCCCGGGGCAAGGCGGCCGCCTTCCGGCGACCCTTGCCGGCGCCACCGGCCACGAAGGCCCGTAGCGGGGCGAGCGTGTCGTTGCTGACCTCGCCCGCCCAGACCAGGTCCCACAGGGCGGCCAGCAGCGAGCGGTCGTCGTAGTCGAGCTCGGCCTCGGCCACCGCGGCCTGGAGCTGGGGCCAGAACGACGCCCCCCGCTCGGCCAGGTGCGACCGGAGGAGGTCGTGGACGGCACCGTCGGGGAGCGCGTCGGCGTCGGGCTCGGGGACCAGCAGGCCCAGCTCGTCGCGGAACACGAGGCGGACCCGGCCGTCGCCCGCCCCGATGGCTCCGGCCCCGACCCAGACCAGGTCGCCCGACGCGGCCAGGGCGTCGAGATCGGCCGGCCGGTAGCGGTCGAGGCGGGCGGGCAGGACGTCAGCCTCCAGCACCGAGGCCGGGATGGGGGCGCCCTGGAGGACGCCGAGCGCCTCGACCAGACCGTCGATGCCCCGTCGGGGCAGACCCACCCCCTGCCAGGCCGGGAGGAAGCGGGCCAGGGCGTCGGCCTCGACCGGCTCGACCTCACGCCGGAGGGCGGCCAGCGACCGCCGTCGGATGCGGCGCAGGACCTCGGCGTCGCACCACTCGCGCTCGACCCCCCCGGGCCGGAACTCGCCCAGGACGACCCGGCCGTCCGACGCCAGCTCCGACAGGGCGCCGGCCGTGCGAGGCTCGTCGACGCCGTAGCGGGCGGCCACCTCCCGGGTGAGGAAGGGGCCGTGGGTGCGGGCGAAGCGGGCCACCAGGTCGAGCAGGGGCCGGTCGACCGGGTCGGTGAAGGCCGACGGCAACCCGACCGGGACGGCGCAGCCCAGGGCGTCCCGGAGCCGGGCCGCGTCCTCGGCCGCGGCCACCCGCTCGGCGCCGGCCACCCCCACCCGGATGGCCCGGCGCTCGGCTACCAGGGCATCGACCCAGCCGGCGACGGTGACCCGCACCGCGTCCTCGTCGCGGTCCGGCGGCGGCCAGACGGTCGCGGCCGGGAGCTCGGGCTCCGACGCCGGCGCCGCCGGCCACTCCGGCTCCGCATCGCCGGCCGGTGCGACGGCGGAGGCGGGGGCGACAGCGGGGACGGGAGAAGGCGCGGCGGTGGCCGCCGCGGACGAGGACTCGCCGCCGGGATCGGAGCGGAAGACCAGCTCGTCGAGGGACAGAGGGCCGAGGGTGCGGACCAGGTCGTGGAGCTCGTCGGGGTCGCGGGCGGGAGCGAACCCGTCGACCTTCTGGAGCCCGGCCTCGACCTCGGCCAGGACATCGGCATCGAGCAGGTCCCGCAGCTCGTCGGCACCCAGCAGCTCGGCCAGCAGGTCCTTGTCGAGGGCGAGGGCGGCGGCCCGCCGCTCGGCCAGCGGGGCATCGCCCTCGTACATGTAGACGGCGATCCACCCGAAGAGCAGCGACTGGGCGAACGGCGACGCCTTGGGGGTGTCGATGGCGACGGCCCGGACGCGGCGGGCCCGCAGGTCGCCCAGCAGCTCGCGCAGGGCGGGGACGTCGAAGACGTCGGTGAGGATCTCCCGCGTCGTCTCGTAGAGGATCGGGAACCGGGGGTGGCGGGCGGCCACCGTGAGCAGGTCGGCCGCCTTCTGGCGCTGCTGCCACAGGGGCGTGCGGCGGTCGGGGCGACGCCGGGGCAGGAGCAGGGCCCGCGCCGCGCACTCGCGGAACCGGGAGGCGAACAGGGCGGTGCTGGGGAGGTGGGCGATGATCAGGTCGTCGACGTCCTCGGGGTCGACGAGCAGCTCGTCGAGGGGGAGCTCGTCGTAGGCCTCGGGCAGCCGCAGGACGATGCCATCGTCGCTCCACATCAGCTCGACCGGCGTGCCCCACCGCTCGGTGAGCCGGGCCTGGAGGACCATGGCCCAGGGGGCGTGGACCCGCGCCCCGAAGGGCGAGAGGATGCAGACCCGCCAGTCGCCGATCTCGTCCTTGAACCGCTCGACGACGATGGTGCGGTCGTCGGGCACCGCCCCCTCGGCGACCTGGTCCTCGATGTAGGCGAGCAGGTTGGTGGCGGCCCGCTCGTCGAGGTGGTGGGTGGTGCGGAGCCGCTCGAAGGCCTCGGCCTTGGGCATCTCCCGCAGCGTGCGGGTGGTCTCGCCCACGGCCCGGCCCAGCTCCAGCGGCCGGCCGGGCCCGTCGCCGTGCCAGAACGGCATCTTCCCGGGCAGACCGGGCGCGGGGGTGACGACGACCCGCTCGGGGGTGATGTCCTCGATCCGCCAGGTGGACGCGCCCAGGAGGAACGTCTCGCCGACCCGGGACTCGTAGACCATCTCCTCGTCGAGCTCGCCCACCCGCTTGCCGTCGGGTAGGAACACGCCGTAGAGGCCCCGGTCGGGGATGGTGCCGCCGCTGGTGACGGCCAGCCGCTGGGCGCCCCGCCGGCCCCGGACGACGCCGAGGGCCCGGTCCCACACGATGCGGGGCCGCAGCTCGGCGAACTCCTCCGACGGGTAGCGGCCGGCCAGCAGGTCGAGCACCTCGTGGAGGATGGTGTCGGTGACCTCGTGGAACGGGGCCGACCGGCGGACGACGGCGGCCAGGTCCGCCACCGACCACTCGTCGAGGGCACACATGGCCACGATCTGCTGGGCCAGGACGTCGACCGGGTTGCGGGGGTAGCGGGTGGACTCGACCAGGCCGGCCTCCATGCGGGGCACGACCGTAGCCGCCTCGAGCAGGTCGGCCCGGTGCTTGGGGAAGATCCGGCCCCGGCTGGGCTCACCGACCTGGTGACCGGCCCGGCCGACGCGCTGGAGGCCCCGGCTGACCGCCCCCGGCGACTCGACCTGGATCACGAGGTCGACCGCGCCCATGTCGATGCCCAGCTCGAGCGACGAGGTGCAGACCAGGCCCTTGAGCCGACCGCCCTTGAGGTCGTCCTCGATGATGAGCCGCTGCTCGCGGGCGAGCGACCCGTGGTGGGCCTTGACCAGCTCGGGGACGGCGGTGCCGTCGGGCAGGAGGCCGAGCGCGGGCGGGGCGCCGTAGGACTCGGCCGCGGTGTAGCCCTCGGCCCCGGGCGTCTCGCCCCGGGCGATGGCGTCCTGCTCGGCGGCCAGCTCGTTGAGCCGGGTGGCCAGCCGCTCGGCCAGTCGCCGGGCGTTGACGAAGATGAGCGTCGACCGGTGGGCGCGCACCAGGTCGAGCAGCTCGGGGTGCATCGACGGCCAGATGCTGCGCCGGGCGGGCGCCGCCGCCGCCGGGCCGCTGGGCGGGCCGTCCGGGCCCCCGGCCGCCCCGCCACCGGGGACGATGGGCTGGCCCAGGTCGGCCATGTCGTCGACCGGGACGATGACCTCGACGTCGAGCACCTTGCGGCTGCCGGCATCGATGATGGTGACCGGCCGGGGCGCGCCCTCGTCGTCGTAGCCGCCGAGGTAGCGGGCGATCTCGTCGAGCGGGCGCTGCGTGGCCGACAGCCCGATCCGCTGCGGGGGTCGCGTCGTCACCTCGGCCAGGCGCTCGAGGGTGAGGGCCAGGTGCGAGCCCCGCTTGGTGGCGGCCACGGCGTGGATCTCGTCGATGATCACGGCCTCGACCTCGACCAACGTCTCGCGCACGGCCGAGGTGAGCATCAGGTAGAGCGACTCGGGCGTGGTGATGAGGATGTCGGGCGGGTTGCGCTGGAGCTGGCGCCGCTCCTCCGGCGAGGTGTCGCCGGTGCGGAGGGCGACGGTGGGCTCCTGGAGGACCGGGCCGCCCATCCGCTCGGCCGCCAGGCGGATGCCCTTGAGCGGCGACCGCAGGTTCTTGTCGACGTCGACCGCCAGGGCCCGCAGGGGCGAGATGTAGACGATCCGGGTGCCACCGATCCGCTTGCCCTTGGCGTCGACCCCTCGGGGCCGGGCCATCAGCGTGTCGATCCCCCAGAGGAAGGCGGTGAGCGTCTTGCCCGACCCGGTGGGGGCCAGGATCAACGTGTGGTCGCCGGCGGCGATGGCCGGCCAGCCCTGGGCCTGGGCGTCGGTGGGCTGCCCGAAGGAGGTGCGGAACCACTCCTGCACCGGTGCGCTGAACGGCGCCAGGGCATCGACGGCGGTGGCCTTCGGAGACATGATCCAAGCCTACGGAGAGGGTGTGACAGTCCGAGCGGAGCGAGGCCGCTCAGGTGGTGGGCGGGGTCGAGGACGTGTGACAGCGAGGCGAGCAGAGGGCCCTTGCGATCAGCGGCGGTCGGCGCCGTGGGCGCTGCGCCAGCGGTGGGCCAGCTTGCGGGCGTGCTTGCCGGTCGCCTTGTCGGGGTGGTGCCGGCCGATCTGCTCCAGCAGCTCGGCGGTGCGAGGGTGCTGCGCCGTCGCCAGGTGCTCGAGGAGGCCGTGGTGGTCCGCCACCGGGACCTGCCCCAGCAGGTTCTCCACCACGTCGGCGGCCGATCCTGCGTCGAGCAGGGCCAGCAGGGTGACGACGCCGGCCTCGGCCAGGGTGCCCTCGGGGGCGTCGTCAGGGTCGGCCTCGCCCCGGTCGACCAGCCACAGCCACGCACTGGGCCCGATCGACGAATCCCGGGCCGCCCGGACGGCGGCGATGGCGTCGGCGCCACCGTGCTCCAGGAGGGCGAGGGCGATGAGCACCCGCTCCGGGTCGGGCCGCAGCACGGCGGCGGCGACGAGCGACGCGGCCCGGTCGGCGCCACCCTCCAGCCAGGCCTTGGCCACCTCTGCGGTCACCCCGACGTCGGCGTCAACCAGCTGGTCGAGCAGGTCCGAGGCGCCCAGCGCGACCAGATCCTCGGTCAGGGTGGCCTGGAACCCGATGTCGCCGAGCCAGGGGACGGCGAGACGGTCACCGCCCGTCCGCAGGTGGATGCCGTCGGCGTCGACCTCGACCATGCCGGCGTCGAGGAGCGACGCGACCGCGTCGTCGGCGCGGGCCCGGCTCGACCTCTCGAGCAGATCGCGACCGAAGCGGAGCACCGATGGGGGCACCATCCCGATGTCGAGCCCCTCCACCAGCATGCTCCCGAGCGTGTCCTCGGCGAGCGGCTCCTCGGACATCCACAGCATGGCGAGGAGGTAGAGCGAGGCGCTGTCGCCCTCCTCCGCCAGCTGGGCGGGGTGGGGCACGCGCGACCCGAAGGCCATCGTGGCCACCCCGACCTCGAGCAGGCCGTCGACCACCGCGCCCCACCGGTCGCCCGCCCTCCGCTGCGCCCACCCGGCGACGGGAAGCAGCCGGTTGCCAGTGCTCTGGACCGCGCCCGCGAGAAGGGCCACCTCCACCACCCCGAAGAGGACCGGCAGGTCGGCCGTGGTCCGCACCAGATCGACGGGATCGTCGAGTCCGAGGAGCGCGACGAGGCGCCGACCGTCGGCCAGCTTCAGGTTGCCCGCGTTCGTGAGCGAGACGCCCTTCGGCCCCAGCCCCAGGACGAGCGCATCGACCCGCTGGAGCAGCACGACACCATCGGCCTGGGCATCCATCTCGTCGGGCGAGGGAAGGTCGCGTGGCGGGAGCGGTACCACCGGGCGGTCCTGTTCCCTCCCCGGCGCAGCCCCGTCATCGAGACCGAGGATGGCGCCACGCTCCTCGTGCGACAGGGCGTTGAACCGGTCCATGGCCGCATCCAGGTCCTCTTGGGACAGATCGCCGGCGTCCGAGAGGCCCATCGCCTCGGACAGCCGCTTCCCCATCCCGAAGCGCACCGGGTCGGCCATGGCGTCGAGGAACGACCGCTCCAAGGCGCGGGCCCGGGTGACGAGCTCATCAGCGGGATCCCCGGCCGGATCGAGGAGGCCCTCGTCGTCGAGGAAGGCGAACAGGGACGCCAGAGATCCCGGTACGGTCCGGGCCTGCTCCGTCGACGCGCCGAGCCGGGCGGGCAGCTCGCCGAGCAGGAGGTCGTCGACGTGGAGGCGCACCCACCGTCCGAGGTCGCCATCGGCGCGGCCCCACTTCCATTCGAGGGCGAGGGCGGCGTCGTCGACGGAGGCGCCGGCGTGACCCGGATGGTGCGCGAGCCAGGTGGCGAACCGGTCGAGCAGGGCGTCGATCGTCGAGCGCGCCACCTCCTCGCCGACGGACGAGAGGTCGAGCCCGATCGCCCCCGCCGCCGGCTCGTCGAGGCGGCGAGGCGCCGGAGGACGGCCCCCGGCGACCGCCCGGATCGGGGTGAGGGCGGCATCGGCGGCGACACGGTCGAAGAGCTCGGGGTCGAAGGGCCCACCCAGCCACTCGACGAGCTCGCCGTGGCGGTCGTTCCCCGGGTCGGCCAGGACATCGAGCAGCTCGCCGTACCCCCAAGGCCCGCCGACGTCCTCGGGGGGGCAGGCGCGGGACCCACCCGTGCACCGGGGATATCGCTCGCCCTCCGCCGCCGCGGTGATGTGCTCGACCCGTATGGCGTGCTCCCAGCCGTCACCGAAGTCGTACGTGTAGCGGAACGTGGCCCCCAGCGAGGCCACCTCGCCCAGGACCGCGGTGTGTTCGTCCCGCGCCGGTGTCCCGAGCTCGGCATCGACCTCGCTGTACACGATGCCGTCGGCCTCGAACTCGTGGAGGTGTGCGTCCGCCCAGCCGAAGGCCTCCTGGATCGCGCGGTGGACGTCTGCCAACGACGCTCGGGCCGGCACCTCGAGCCGGCGCCACACCGGAGGCTGGACACCCTCCAAGGTGACCTCGAGCGTGCACACCAGCGGGGAACCGGCCATGGGGTCGAACCTACCCACCGGACCGGCCCATCCCTGAGCCGCTCCCCTCAGTCGACGCGGCCGGTCCTCATGACCTCGGCGTACCAGCGGGCGCTGGCCTTCGGCGTCCTCACGAAGGACTCGTGGTCGACGTGGACGATGCCGAAGCGGTGGGCGAAGCCCTCGGCCCACTCGAAGTTGTCGAAGAAGGTCCAGACGAACCAGCCCCGCAGGTCGACCTCGCCGGCGAGGGAGCGGTGGGCGGCGCGGAGGTGGTCGCGGAGGAAGGCCACCCGCGGGGCGTCGTCGAAGGGCTCGTCGAAGGCGGCGCCACACTCCTCGACGTAGAGCGGCGGTGGGTCGTAGGCGGCGACCATGGCCAGCGCCTCGGACAGGCCGTCGGGCTCGATGGCCCAGCCGCCGTCGGTGTGGGGACCCTCGGGCTCGACCAGATCGACGTCGGAGGTGCCCGGCCACTGGGCCGCGTCCCGGCCCCCGCCCGGCAGGTACCGGACGTGGTGGCGCCGGTAGTAGTTGAGGCCCAGGGCGTCGATCGGGGCGCTGATGGCGTCGAGATCGCCGGGGAGCACCACGTCCGAGAAGCCGAGAGGCTCGAAGTCCACGATCAGGTCGGTGGGGTAGGCG
>DASYLG010000457.1:0-10888 GCA_036009685.1 Iamia sp.
CACGAACGCCCCGTTCGAGAGCGAGCCGTAGAGCGTCGTGAACTCCGGTGACAGGGCGAAGGACTGGCTGATCTGGTTGAGCGACTGCCCCGACCGGCGGCGCGAGATCCAGAAGTCCAGCCCCCCGGCATCGGGGATCCGCAGGAAGTAGGCCCGGTACAGACGGGTCACCGGGTCGACGTTCCCGGTGTTGTCGGCCGACCCCCGCAGCTGGGCGACCAGGCTCGCCGGGGTCAGGCTCCCGTTCCCGAGCCCCGCCCCGGCCGCCGACCGCTCGGCCGCGGTGGGCGCCCGCCCCAGCAGGTCCAGGTACAACCGGTCCACCATCGCCCCGGCCGAGGCGAACGGGACGAAGACCTGCGGGGTCACCGGTCCGGCGGTCGCCGCCGTCCCCGGGCCCAGCGTGGTCAGGGCCCGCACCTCGACCGTGACCGGGGTGCCGTTGGCCAGGCCGTCGAAGGCCCGGGTCCGCACCGACGGGCCGACGTCGGCCGTCGCGACCTGGGTGGAGCCCTGGAGGACCCGCACCCGGTAGCCGGTCACGGCGTTGGGCCCGGGCGCCGCCGGGACCGCCCAGGTCACGGTGACCCCGCCGGCCCGGGCCTGGGCCCCCACCGACGTGGGGGCCGACGGCGGCGGGTCGACCACCACCGTGAAGGTCCGGGTCACGGTGTTGCCGACCTCGGGCCGGGCGTCGTCGACGACGACCTCGACGGTGAAGGTGCCGGTGGCGGTGCCGGCCACGGCCCGGAGGCTGGCCAGGGCGCTGATCACGTCGGCGGTGGCGCCGTGGATCTGCAGGTCCTCGGTCCCGGTGGCCGGGCCGGCGTCGATCACCAGCCCGGCGGGCGCGGTCACCCGCACCTTCGGCCGTCCCGCCGTCGTCCCGAGGACCCGGACCCGGGCCTCGAGCCCGGACGAGTCGCTGTCGGTCACGGCCACGGGCCCGTCCCGGGTCTGACCGGGGTGGGAGTGCAGGGCCGAGCCGGGCCCGGTGGCCGTCGGGACCACGTCGGTGACGGTGACGACGGTCGTCGCCGAGACGGGGGTCCCACCGGTGCCGGGCACGTCGTCGATCGCCACGACGACGCCGAAGGTGCCCCCGGTCGGACCACCGCGCACGACCATGCCGTCGAGGGCGGCGTTCACGGCCGTCGGCGATCCTCGGAAGGCGACGCTGTGCGACGCCACCGACGTCCCCGACACGAGGACGAGCTCGGTCAGGGGGTCGAGGGTGAACGTGGGCTGGTCCGCGGTCGGCAGGCCGCTCGTGCTCATGGTCGAGACGACCACGTCGACGACCGGCGAGTCCGCATCGCTCACCTGGGGCGCGGCCGTGCCGACCAGCGCCGGCGACGACGAGAGGGAGGCCACGGTGAGCGGCGTCCCGGGGGTCGTCCCCGGCGCACCGGCCGTGACGGAGACCGTCGTCGAGCCGTTGGTGTGCTGCCCTGTGGCGGTCCCCGGGGCGTCATCGACCCTGATGATGAGAAGGGGCTGCTCGGCGGTCGGTGAGGCGGTCAGCCGGAGGCCATCGAGAGCTGCGTTCACCGCGCTCAGGGGACCCGTGAGCGATACCTGGAGGGACGCCGTCGCCGCACCGCCGGTGACGGTGAGGCCCGCCGTGCCGTCGAGGCTGAACCGACTGTGGGCTTCGAGGCCGCTCACCAGGACGAGCTGCACCTCGACGTCGACCACGGGCGAGTCGGCGTCGGCGACGGCCGGGGCGTTGGCGCCGGTGAGGGCGAGCGTCGTCGAGGTCCCGAGCGTGACGCTGGTGGGTGTGGTGACGATCGGCGCCAGGGCGGTGACGGTGATGGTGGCGAAGTCGGTGGCGACCTCCCCGACCGCGGCGCCGACCAGCTCGTCCACCGTGACCACGAGGCGATAGCTGCCGGCGTCGGAGCCGCCAGTGAGGGACATGCCGTCCAGCGCGGTGTCGATGGTGGCCGGCGGGCCCGTCACGGTGACCGCCGTGGAGGCGGTCGCCGAGCCGGCGGTGACCGCGAGGCCTGTCGTCGGGAAGGTGAACCTGGGTCGCACCGACGTCGTGTCGCTCCCCGTCCGCTGGACCTCGATGGTCACCTCGACGCGGTCGTCGTCGGGATCGCCGACCGACGGCGCGCTCGCTCCGGTCAGCTGGCGCGTGGCCGCGGTCCCGATGGTGAGGTCGGGGCCGGCAGAGGCGGTGGGGGGGCCGGCGGTGACCGTGATGATGGCGGTGTCCGTGTCAAGGTTGTTCTGCTCGTTCCCGGGCCCGTCGTCGGTCTCGAGCACGAGGTCGTACAGGCCGGTGTTGACAGGCCCGTGGAGGGTGACGCCGTTCAAGGCCGCGTTCAGCGCCGCGACGGGCCCGACCAGCCGCACGGAGACGGAGCTGGCGGGGGCGCCGGTGACGGTGAGGCCCGTGGTGGTCGGCAGCGTGAAGGTCGGCCGGACCGAGGCGGTGTCCGGAGACCTCCGGTTGATCTTCAGCTCGACGTCCAGCACCGGGGAGTCGGGATCGCTGACCGTGATCGGCGCCAGCACCCGGCTCGCCGAGGTCCCCACGACGTAGCCGGCCGCGATGCCGTTGACCGGCTGGTCGTCGGTGACGGTGATGGACGTGTGATCGGTGTCGGCCAGGTCGGCGTCCCCCGCGTCGCCCACCACGTCGTCGGCCTCGATCACGAGGTTGAAGGGGCCCGCCGTGGTGCCCCCCGTGACCACCATGCCGTCGAGGGCGGCGTTGAGGTCGGCGATCGTGCCGCTGACCTCGACGCTCCTGGCGTTGACCGTTGCCCCTGCGCTCACGGTCAGGCCGGCGGTGCCGTCGAGGGCGAAGATGGGACGCTCCGTGACGGGGACCGTCGAGCCGGCCGGGACGTTGATGTTGACCTCGACCTCGAGGATCGGCGAGTCCGCATCGGCGACACGGAGGGCTCCGGTGCCGGACAGCGTGCGAGCAGCCTTGGTGCCGACCGAGAACGACGAGGGCACGGTGTTCCTCGGGTTCGTCCCCTGCTGGTCCACCGTGATCACCCTCGTGGTCGCTCCGCCGGTGGCGGTCGGGGTCTCGTCGGCGACCAGGGTGAACGTGTAGTCCTGACTCGGCGCCCCGCCGTCGATCTCCATGCCGCTCAGGGCGGAGTTGATGGCGTTCGGGGTCCCGGCGATCACGGCTGACCGACTGCGCACGGTCGACCCGGTGACGACGGTCAACCCTGTGGTGCCGTCGAGGGTGAACGTCGGGCGCCCGACCGTCGGTCCACCGATCGACAGCGACATGGCCAGCGCGTTGGAGTCGGGGTCGACGACCTGAGGGGCACCGGTGCCGATCAGCGTGACGGTGGCGTTGGTCGTGACGGCGACGGCGGTCGGCCCCGTGAACGACGGCAGCACGGCCGCCGCGGGCGAGGCCCAGGCCACGACGATGCCCACCACCAGCAGGAGCGATGCGGTCGTGGCGGCGGCAAGGGTGGTCGATGACCGATGATGCATGTATACATACATACACCATGTATCTTTCTTTGGGAACCCCTGTCGGCGAGGATGTGATCGTGGACGAGACGCGGCCGGAGCCGGGGCCCTAGATGGCGCGGCGCACCGCCGAGGATGCGGCCCGGACCCGCCGGGATCTGCTCGACGCGGCCACCCACCTCTTCGTCGAGCAGGGCTTCGGGACCGTCACCGCCGATGCCATCGCCAGCGCCGCCGGCGTCACCCGGGGTGCCCTCTACCACCACTTCCCCGAGGGCAAGCCGGGCCTGTTCGACGAGATCTACCGCGACGAGCTGGTCCGCTTCGATGCCGAGATGACCGCCGCCGGCGTGCGGGCCGCCGAGGAGACCGGCGACCTGTGGGAGGCGCTGTGGGCCGGCACCGACCGCTACCTCGAGCTGTGCACCGGGCCGGTGTTCGCCCGCATCGCCCTCTACGAGGCCCCCTCGGCGCTGGGCTACGACCGCTGGGAGGAGCTCGACACCGAGTTCAGCGTGGCCCAGTTCACCGGGATCCTGACCCTCCTCATGGCCGCCGGCGAGATCGCCGAGCGGCCCATCGAGCCGCTCGCCCGGGTTCTGGTCGGCGCCTACAACATGGCGGCGCGTCAGATCGCCATCGCCGACGACACCGAGGCCGCGGTGCGCGACTACGGCCGGGTGCTGCGGACCCTCGTCGCCACCGCGTCCGGACGCCCCGACCGACAACCGGACTGATCGGGGTCAGGACCGGGTCAGTGGGTGGCGGCGTGACCGGCCCGCAGGACGGCGAGGACGCCAGGGACGGCCGGGACGTCGGTGGCAGGCACGGAGCGGCCCCACGGCTCGTTCCAGAACGGCCCGTCGGGCACCGACCAGGGGCCGACGTAGAGGTAGGGCTCGGGGTGGTCGGCGTCGCCGGCGGACCCGCCGTAGTTCACCTCGTCGTGGGTGAGCGCCAGGTCGAGGTGCTCGGGCCACAGCTGGGCGAGCGGCGGGTCGTCGGGGGCGACCTCCTCGGCGAAGCGGGCGAGGGCGTCGTCGACCAGGGCGAACCATGAGGCCAGCCCGGCGGCCGCCCCGGGATCGACGGCGAGGGGGGCGTCGGGCTCGCACGGCGTGACGATCTCGTACAGCCCGGTCGGGGCACCGGGCTCGATCCCGACGAGGGCCGCGGCCGCCGCCAGGGTCGTCAGCGGCGCCCGGTCGGACCGGCCGTCGGCGTCGACCACCAGCTCGGTCCCCCGCACCCGGACCCGCCGGGCGACCCCGCCGACGTCGACCACGGGCGTGCCGAACCCACCGGGTGTGGCCCGCAGCCCGATCCGCCCGTTCCACGAGTGGAGGGCGGCGGCGAGGACGTGCTCGGCCACGGCGTGCAGCCCCTCCCGGGTGGCGACGAGCACGTCGGGTGATGGCAAGGCCACGACGGCTCCCAGCTCGAGGAGGTACCATCCTGCCCGACGGCCACCAACTCTGCTCCGCGTGCGGGCGCGGCGGTGCCACCCCGCGGGTCGGTGGCCCGGGGGTGGGTGGTGGTCCCGTGGGTGCCCGCCGTCAGGCGGCGGGTTCTCGGTCGGGCTGTCGGTGGCATTGGGGTCGGCGGGTGAAGGTGACCCAGTGCTTGTGGAGGGTCTCGCCGGTGGGCCCGTCGTAGGGGGCGACACTCGGCATCGACTCGGTCGTTGGCAGGGTCGGTCGTCCGGCTGGTCTCAGCACGCGGCCGGTGGCGGTGGTGAAGACCACGCCGTCGGGGACATCGGCGTTGCCGGTGATGGCGAGCAGGCCCTGGTGGTGGAGGCGGTGGTGGTGGCCGCAGAGGCAGATGAGGTTCCAGGTGACGGTGTCGCCGTGGTCTTCCCAGTGGATGATGTGGTGGACCTCGATCCACAGCTGCGAGTCACAGCCCGGGACCCGACAGCCGCCGTCGCGGTGTTCGACCAACCGCCGGATCCGCCGGGGCACGATCCGCTGGGTCCGACCGACCTGCACCGGGTGACCGTCGGTGTGCCAGACCGCGGCGATGTCGGCGTCGCAGGTCAGGTAGCGGTGCATCGACGGCGGCAGGGCGGGACCCATGTGCATCTCGGCCCGCCAGGTCTCGCCGTCGTCGACCGGTGCCTGGAGGTGGAGGAGCACGCCGGGTCGTGTCGAGACCTCGGCCCCGGAGGCGTCGTGGTTCAGCACCGAGTGCGCGACACCGACCAGGGCGTCGGCCCAGGAGATCGAGGCCACGCCGAGGTCGACGTCGGTGCCGGTCGTGGATCGCCCCTCGGCCTCGGCCCGGGCCTTGGCCGCCGCCCGCTGGGCGGTGTGGAGTCGCTCCCGTGACGCCTTGAGCGCCTCCTCGACCACCTGTCCTTCGTCGGCCGGCAGGCGGATCGAGGCCCGCCACTGATCGCCCTCGTCGGTCCCGAACGACACCGACCGCTGCGGCCCCGACCGGTCCTTCGAGTCGCGGTCGGCGATCTCGGCGTCGAAGCCGTACTGGCGGGTGGCGGCCACGATCTGGTTGACCGTCGCGTTCACGGCCAGCTCGCAGACCGACGCCTCGTACTCCGCCGGTGTGTACCGAGCGACCGTGGCGGCCTGATCCAAAGACAGCCCACCCCGCCGGAACGTCGCCATGACGGTGGGCAGGTCAGCGGCCCGCCGAGCCAGCGCCACGAGGTGCCGGGCGGTCGAGCGCGAGACACCGGCCTGCCACATCAGCCACTGAGTGGGTGTGTGGATCTTCCACCCCTCCCACCACCCCTCATCGAGCGCCTGCACCACAAGATCGACCAACGCCGCATCCGCCGCGTTCCGCACCCCGGCGGCAGATGCCACGGCGGCTTCGAAGGCCCGGTTCACCTCCCACTCGGAGTGCGTTTCGATCGGCGATCGCATGGGAACAAGTGTACCCCACTCACCCGTCCTGTCAACCCGAAAAACAGGTGAACATGTCTCCGACCAGGCCAAACCTGACGACCAGCGCAAGGCTCCACCGCCGTACCCAGCCTCCCTACGACCGAAGCACTGGCGACCAGAGGCGATGGCCCGCGAGACGCCGATCATCGAACCGGAAGGGACGAGAGCGCGGTCCCCGGTGCCGACTAGGTCCAGTCCTGGAGGTCGGCCCAGGCGGTCTGGAGGCGGTCGGCGGTCCACTCGCCGTCGTGGACGATGACGCGGTGGCGGATCCGTACGGCCTCGCCGGCGGCCACGTCCATGCCCTCGTGCCAGAGGAAGGCGGCGTTGAGGAAGTTCGACCAGCCCTCGTCGCCATAGGTGTCGGCCCGGGTGCTGGCGTACCAGGGCACCGGGTGGCGGCGGTTGCCGGGATGGTCGAGGAGGGCCATGCCGGCGACCACCCCGTCCGGGGCCCCCGGCGGGCGGCCGGTGAGGTCGCACCACCGGGAGCTGTCGCCGAGAACCCGCTCGTGGGTCGACCCGTCGTCGAGCAGCAGGCGGGTGTCGGTCCAGTCGCCCGCTCCCCGCAGGGTCAGGCCGCCGTAGCCGCCCCAGGTCGTGAACGGCGTCCGCTCGAACCGGCAGTCGGTGGTGGGCACGAGCGTCGTGTCGAGGTCGATGGCGTAGGCGTCGGGACCGAGGGGCACGTGCGTCCAGGTGCGATCCTCGACGAGCGCGACGGTGGTGCGATCGGGGCGGATCCACTCGAGCCGCCCGTTCACCGCCACCACGCCCCCCGCGGCCGGGACGACCGTCGGTGGGCCGTCGTGGCGGAGCACGCCGTAGGTGTCGTACTCCTCCCAGAAGTTGTCCTCGCCGACGTACTTGATGGTGAACCAGAGGGCGTGGTGCCAGGGGTGGTCGTCGGGGGCGTCGCGGGTCAGCCCGTGGCCGGCCGGCGTCCGCACCGGGTGGATGTGCGGCCGCCGGCTCGACGCCCACCGGTAGGTCCAGAGCCCCCCGACGTCGAGGCCGTCTTCGGTCGCCTCGACGGCGGTCTGAGCAGGTGAGTCGGTCATGGCTGCCACCCGTCGAGGGCGGGGTCGTCGGCGGCGAGGGGCAGCGCCACCTCGCGGCCGGTGCGGGACGAGACGTACACGGCGGTGAGCACCTCCAGGACGGTCCGGGCCTCGGACAAGGTGACGGGGGGCGGCGCGCCGGTGGCCCGGGAGTCGGCGTAGCGCTCGAACAGTCCGACGAAGTCCTCGGTCCGCTCCGGCTGGGCGGCCAGGAAGGCGTCGAGGTCGGCCTGGGCGTCGGGGTCGGCGGCGGTCCACGTCCACGGCTCGTTGCCGGGGCTGTAGGCCGAGGTCGACGACTCGGCCGTCAGGTGCTCGAAGCAGAACCGCAGCCGGGAGATCTCGGCGGCCGAGCCGGTGGTGGCCGACAGGGTGACCAGCGAGCCGTCGGCGTAGCGGAGGACGACGGCCGCGCAGTCCTCGGTCTCGACGTCGTTCACGAGGGTCGAGGTCGTCGCCCACACGCTCGCCGGAGCCCCGAGGACGTGCACGACCATGTCGATGTGGTGCTGGGCGTGGACGGTGAGGGTGCCCCCCAGCTCGGTGGACCACCGACCCCGCCACGCCGCCTCGTCGTAGTAGTCCTGGCCCCGCCTCCAGGCCACGTCGACCGTCGCCACGTACGGCCGGCCCGTGCGCCCGGCGTCGACCAGGGCGCGCAGACGCTGGAGCCCCTGCCCGAACCGATACTGGAAGACCGGGACGATCGTGCGGCCGGTCTCCCTCTCGAGCGCGACGAGCTCGTCGACGGCGCGCACCGAGCCGACGAGGGGCTTCTCGCAGACGACGTCCTTCCCGGCGCGGGCGACGAGCGCGACCTGCGCCCCGTGCAGGTGCGGGGGCGTGCACAGGACGACCACGTCGACTTCGTCCATCGCCAGCACCTCGTCGAGGCTGGTGGTGGCCCGGACGTCGCGCAGCCACCCCGCCACCTCGACCGCCCGGGCCTCGTCGAGGTCGCACACGGCGACGATGCGGTAGCGGTCCTTCAGCTCGGCGATCGAGATCAGGTGGAGCCGGCCGATGCCGAGCCCCACGATGGCCACGCCGATGCGCGGGTCCGGGCCCTGGTCGTCGCCGGTCGGCGATCTGCTCTCCACGTCCGGGAGTCTGGCGCGCGAGGATGGCTGCCCGTGGCAGGTGGTGCGGACGACGAGACCCTCAAGGCCCGGGTCGTCGTCCTCGCCGGGCCCTCCGGGTGCGGCAAGACCCGCCTGGCCGTGCGGGCCGGCGTGCCCATCGTGGCCCTCGACGACTTCTACCGCGACGGCGATGACCCCGGGATGCCCATGGTCGGCGGGCACATCGACTGGGAGGACCCGGCGTCGTGGGACGCCGAGGCCGCCGTCGCCGCCCTGGGCGAGCTGTGCCGCACCGGCCGGGCCGACGTGCCGATCTACAGCATCGCCGACGACGCCCGGGTCGGGCACCGGCCGGTGACGCTGGGGGGCTCCCCGGTCGTGGTGGCCGAGGGGATCTTCGCCGCCGAGGTCGTCAGCCGGCTCGACGCCCAGGGCCTCCTGGCCGACGCCCTCCTGCTGCGCAGCCCGGCGCTGGTGACCTTCTGGCGCCGCCTCCTCCGCGACCACCGGGAGGGCCGCAAGGCCCCGCTGGTGCTGGTGCGCCAGGGGCTGGCCAAGCTGCGGGACGAGCGCAAGGTCGTGGCCCGCCAGTCCCTCCTCGGCTGCCGCCCGATCGCCAAGCCGGCCGCTGCCGCCCGGCTCACCGATCTCGCCGCCACCTCCGTCGGGGCCCCCGCGTCGGGCCGCGTCGCCGCCGCCTGAGAGCCGCAGCACTCAGCGCGCCGTGCGCTCCCGGAGGGCGAGGTAGACGGTGCGCACGGCGAGGGCCTGGCGGACGTCGCCCACGACCTCGTCGAAGAACTCCTCGCGGTAGCCGGAGTCGGTCACCAGCGAGACGGTGAACGAGAAGCCGGCCACGAAGGCGACGAAGCCCGACACGTGGAGCAGGGCCGTGGTCAGCTCCAGCTCGTGTCCGAAGAGGTCGCCGTGCCACACGATGTTGTTGTCGATCTTGGGCCCCAGCCACCCCTCGACCACCACCGGACGGATGGCCACCAGCCCGAACACGGTGAAGAAGGCGAACACGGCGGCCGTCACCAGCGCGGCCTGCACCGCCTGGGCGAAGAGGAAGACGAGGTAGACGTTGAGCCGCTGGCGCCGGGTCAGCTCGACGGGCACGGCTCCGGCCACCGACGCGGCGACGCCCTCGACCGGTGTGCCCTCGCACGCCCGGGCCAGACCGCCGTCGCCCAGCTCGTCGTCGACCCGACGGACCTCGCCGGGCAGCCGGGTCAGCAGGAACAGCAGGCCGATCACCACGAACATGGCTCCGGTCAGGAAGAAGAGCGGCCCGGGCAGGGCGGCCGCCACCTGCCACGCCTCGGTGTTGACGAAGACGAGGATCGTCAGGGCGAACAGCAGCGGGAGGGCCCGCCCGATCAGGTCGGCGATCGTCTCCAGGGCGGCCACGGTGCGCCCCAGCGCCCAGCGGGTCATGGGCACGAGGCCGTAGCTCGTGACCAGGTACACCAGCCCGAGGAACACCACGTTGGCCACGACGGTGAGGGCCGCCGTGCCCGGCTCGCCGAAGACCAGCGGCACCAGCGCCGGCAGCACGACGAACAGCGCCAGCTCGAACGGGCCGACGTGGTCGGGCCGCTGGCGGGCGGGACGGTGGCGCAGCCGGTTCACCCCCACGTAGGCGGTCACGAGGAGCGTGGCCCCGCCCAGCAGCGCCAGGGCGTTCTGCCACCAGGACCACTCGAGCCGCACGGCGTTGACCGCCTCCAGCAGCCCGACCAGCAGCAGCACGCCGACGCTGCGGGTGAAGACGTCCTCGGTCGCCCGGTACCCCTCGATCAGGTGGGGGAGGCCGCGCCGCAGGAACCAGCGCTCGGTCGCGCGCAGCAGCTCCTGGTCCGCGCCCACTCCGGCCACGGGCGCAGTCTGGCCCAGATGCGGGATCACCTCGTGCCTCTCCGGTACTGTCGCCGCCGGTCGGGGGGCCGACCCACACCACGTCCAGGGGGACATGAGGATGACATCGCCCACCCGCGCCCGTCGCGCCGCCGGCGCACTCGTGGCCGTGCTCCTGCTCGCCGCCGGCTGCACCGACGACGGCGGGGATGCCGCCCCCTCGGACAGCACCGACGAGCCCGCCTCCAGCCGGCCCGTCGTCGACACCGACGTCGAGACGACGGCCGCCGAGTTCGAGGTGACCCCGGGCGTGGAGATCGCCACCGTCACCGGCGCCGAGCCGGGCCACGACCTCACGCTGGTGAACGGCGACGACGAGAAGCTGCTCACCCTGGTGAGCGATGACGAGGGCCAGGCCCACTTCGCCTACGTCCCCGACGAGTACCTCAGCTACGAGACGGGCGAGGGCGGCACCTTGCCCACGGCGGCCGGCCAGCAGCTGGCGCCCGGCACCTACACC
>DASYLG010000458.1:0-11235 GCA_036009685.1 Iamia sp.
GCCCCCGACAACCTCGTCCTGCTCTGCCGAAGACACCACCAGATCATCCACCGCCCCGGCTGGACCATCGAACTCCAACCCGACACCACCATCATCGTCACCACCCCCGACGGACGACGACGAACATCCAGACCACCCGACGCCGACGCCCTCACCCGAGCCGCCTGAGGCCGAACGACACTGGTCTCGTGAACGACGAGGTCGAACTGCGCCGGATGGGCAACCCGACCCGACGCCTGTCCCCTCGTCTGGTGGTGATCATCGGGCCGATCGGGTCGGGCAAGTCGACCGTGGCCGGACTGCTGGCCGCGCGGCTGGTCGCGGCCGGGCTGACGGTGGCCACGCCCGACGTCGACGAGGTCGTGGTCATGGGCACAGGCCCGGCCGACGCCTTCGACACCATGTGGTCGCGCGGGCGCCGGGTCCACGGCGCGGTCGTCGGCGCCTGGCTGCGATCGGGGGTCGACGTCGTGATCGCCCACGGCCCGGCCTACACCGACGAGGAGACGGAGGCCCTCATGGCCGACGTCCCGGCCGGCACGCCGACGACCCGGGTGATGCTCCTCGCCCCCTACGCCGTCGCACTGGAGCGGGTGACCGGCGACCCGCTCCGGGGCGTGTCGAAGGACCCCGCCTTCCTGCGCTCGACCCACGAGCGCTTCGCCGCCCTGCGGCCGGCCATTCCCCCCTGCGACCACACCTTCGACACGTCGAGCCTCTCCGCCGACCGCCTCGCCGACACCCTCGCCGCCGAACTCCTCCCCTGACCCGCGGCGCCGACGGTGAGACTCGCCCGATGGACGGGGCGCCATGTGGCTCGTCATCGGGGTGCAGGCGGCGGGCAAGTCCACCGTCGCCCAGGGGCTGGCCGAGGCCCACCGACGCTCCGTCCACGGGCGCGGGGCGCAGCTGTTCCGCTGGGCCGTCGACGGCTGGGTGCACCCGGGGGAGGGGCCCGAGGACGAGGCCCGGCGTCTGCTCGAGCTCCGCTACCGCCTGTCGGCCCGCATCGCCGACGAGTGCTGCGCCGCCGGGCTCACCACCGTCGTCCAGGACAACGTCGACGGCGACGACGTGGCCTGCTGGCTGAGGTCGGTCGCGGCCCGGCCCCGCCACCTCGTGGTGCTGCGTCCCCCGGGTCGACTTGGTCGCCGCCCGTGACGCCGCCCGCCGGGCCGCCACGGGGAAGGTGGCCTACCGGCGCGGTGGCCCCTCGATCGGGGGTCTCGATCGGGCCATCGGCCGGGTCCCTCGCATCGGCCTCTGGCTCGACACCTCGAGCTCCCACGAACTGCGACCCTGATCCCCCTCACCCGTGGATGAGGGTCGCAGTGTGCCGGCCACTGGCCTGTGAATGCCGGACGGTCGACCCGGTCCGCGAGGCGCGCCTCCGGAACGACCTGCAAACTGCGACCCTCAGCGGGCGGAGAGCCCGCTCACGGTCGCAGTTTCGGGCCCATCGACGAATTGAGACACGCACTAGGCGTCGAGGGCCTCGAGCATGGCGGGGGTGTCGATGGCGAAGTGGGCCCGGATGGCCAGGCCGTCGCGGATGGTCCAGCGGTGCACCTCGGCGATGTCGAAGGCGGCGCCGTTGGACCGCACCGTGCCCTTGGTCCGCCCCATCTGGATCACCTCGTCGTCGGCTTCGAAGACGGCCTCGATGGTGACGGCCGAGTCGACGGTCTCCACCAGGGCCAGCCCGAAGGTGGCGAACCCGTCGGGTCCCTCGAAGCGACCGCCCCACGGGAGGCGGGGATCCTGGGTGAGGACGAGGTCGGGGCCGATGACGGAGAGCACGGCGGCGATGTCCCGCGCCGCCATGGCGGCATAGATCCCCCGCACCACTTCGATCGGACTCTGCGGCGAAGACATCCCGCGGACCGTACCGGACGCCTTCCTGGCGATCTCCCGGACTTGTCGCCCGGCATGCACGACCTGCCCGCTCGACGAGGCGGAAGGCCGACCAGGGGCGCACACCTCCACGAGGTGGGCGCCCGGACGACCAGAGAGCGCCTCGGCGCCGGCGGAAGCGGAGCGCAGCAGCGCAGCGCCGCCCCTCGGCGAGCGCAGCGAGCCCACCGGCAAGTGGAGCCATGGCGAGCACCGAACCGCAGGCGCCGAGGCGCCACCCCGGTGCACCGGGCGTTCGGTGACCTCGCCTACCAAGCCACCTCGGCGCAGCCCTCGTGGTCGCTCGGCTCGACCTGGAAGGTGGTGTGGTCGATGCCGTACTCCTCGTGCAGGAGGAGCCGGGCCCGGTCCAGCACCAGGTGGGCATCGGCCGCCGGGCCGGTCATCAGGTGGGCCGAGGCGGCGTCCATCTCCGAGGTCAGCGTCCACACGTGGAGGTCGTGGACGTCGACCACCCCCGGCAGGGCGCCCAGCTCGCCCTCCAGCCGGGCCACGTCGAAGCCGACCGGCGCCGACTGCAGCAGGATGCCGACCGCCTGCCGGCCCAGCCGCCAGGTGCGGGGCAGGATCCACAGCCCGATGCCGGCGCCCACCACCGGGTCGACCCACGTCCACCCGAACACCTGGAGCAGCACCGCGGCGACGATGACGCCGACCGAGCCGAGGGTGTCGGCCAGCACCTCGAGGTACGCCCCCTGGACGTTGATGCTCTCCTGCGCCCCCTCCCGCAGCAGGGCGAAGACGACGAGGTTGGCCCCCAGCCCGAGCAGGGCGACGACGAGCATCTGGCCGCCCAGCACCTCGGGTGGGTCCTGGAGGCGGCGCACGGCCTCGAACAGGACGTAGCCGGCCACGCCGAACAGCAGCAGGGCGTTGACGAAGGCGGCCAGGATCTCCAGGCGGTAGAGGCCGAAGGTGTGGCGCCGGTCGCGGTCGAGGTCCCGCCGGATCTCGAAGCGCGACGCCAGCGAGATGGCGGCGAGGGCCATGCCCAGCCCCACCACGTCGGTGAGCATGTGGCCGGCGTCGGACAGCAGGGCGAGCGACCGGGTGAGCAGCCCCGCCACCGCCTCGACCACGAAGAAGGCGGCGATGATCCCGAACGAGATCGTCAGCCGCCGGAGGTGGCGGGCGCCGGCCCGCGCCAGCGACGGGCCGTGGGCGTGCCCGTGGTCGCCGCTCACCGGGGTCCGTCCTGGCCCATCGACACATGCGAAGGGTCGCATGTGTCGGGGGCGAGGTCAAGCGGCGGGGGTCAGCCGTCCGTCACGGTGGGGGCGGCCGTCCGTGGTGGGTCGACCGGCGCTTCCGCCTCGCCATGCCGGCCACGAGAGCGATCGTCCCGCCGACCATCACCACGCCGAACACCAGCACGATCAGGACGATCAGCAGCTCGGCGGTGCCCACGGGCCCCTGTCTACCGGCGCCCGTCCCGCCCCGCTCGATGGCGGCGCCGGGAGTCGCGACGATCGACCCCGCCTACGCTGGCCCGGTGGCTCGCCTCCGCATCGCCGCCGGTCAGATCGACACCCGGGTCGGAGACCTCGACGGCAACGTCGAGCGCATCATCGCCGCCTACCGCCAGGCCGAGGAGGCGGGCGCCGACATCGTCGCCTTCCCCGAGCTGGCCATCACCGGCTACCCGCCCGAGGACCTCCTGCTGAAGCCGGGCTTCGTGACGGCCAACCTGGCCGCGCTGGAGGCCGTCGCCGCGGCCACCGGCGACTGCGTCGCCGTCGTCGGCTTCGTCGAGCTGGCCCGCGACCTCCACAACGCGGCCGCCGTCTGCGCCGGGGGCGAGGTCGTCGGCGTGTACCGCAAGTGCGACCTGCCCAACTACGGCGTGTTCGACGAGCTCCGCTACTTCGGCCGGGGCCAGGAGCCGGCCACCCTCTGGTCGATCAAGGGCGTCCCCGTCGGCGTCTCGATCTGCGAGGACGTCTGGAACCCCAACGGCCCCACCGCCGACCAGGCCGACAGCGGGGCCGAGGTCGTCATCAACATCAACGCCTCGCCCTACGCCGAGGGGAAGCTGGCCCGCCGGGAGCGGATGCTCGCCACCCGGGCGGCCGACGCCAGCGCCGCCCTCGTCTACGTCAACCAGGTGGGGGGTCAGGACGAGCTGGTCTTCGACGGCGGGTCGATGGCCTTCGGCCCCGACGGCACCCTGCTGGCCCGGGCCCCGCAGTTCGTCGAGGACGTCATGGTGGTCGACGTCGAGATCGGGCCGGTGTACCGCAAGCGGCTGCTCGACCCCCGGGGCCGGCCGATCGACGACCAGCTCCCGCTGGTCGAGGTCACCCCCGTCCCCGTGGTCGGGGGCGCTCCGCCGGAGCACGTGGACATCGCCGCGCCCACCATCGCCCCGCCGCAGCACCCCGACGACGAGGTCTGGGAGGCGCTCGTCCTCGGCACCCGGGCCTACGTGGAGAAGAACGGCTTCGACGAGGTCGTCATCGCCCTCTCCGGCGGCGTCGACTCGGCGATCGTCACCGTCCTGGCCGTCGACGCCCTCGGCCCCGAGCGGGTGCACACCGTCGCCATGCCGTCGCGCTACTCGTCGGACCACTCCGAGACCGACGCCGAGAAGCTGGCCAGCAACCTGGGCGTGGACCACCGGGTCATCGCCATCGAGCCCGCCCACGCGGCGATGCTGGGCATGCTGTCCGAGTCGTTCGCCGGTCGCGACGAGGACCTCACCGAGGAGAACCTCCAGTCCCGCATCCGGGGCCAGGTGCTGATGGCCCTGTCGAACAAGCTCGGCTGGCTCGTCCTGTCGACCAGCAACAAGAGCGAGGCGGCGGTGGGCTACGCCACCCTCTACGGCGACACCGTCGGCGGCTATGCCCTCATCAAGGACGTCCTCAAGCTGCGTGTGTTCCAGCTCTGCCGGCGGCGGAACGAACGGGCCGGCTACGACCTGATCCCCGAGAACATCCTGACCAAGCCGCCGTCCGCCGAGCTCCGCCCCGACCAGACCGACGACCAGTCGCTGCCGCCCTACGAGGTCCTCGACCCGATCCTCGCCGCCTACGTCGAGCAGGACCGCACCCCGGCCGAGATCATCGCCGCCGGCCACGACGCCGAGATCGTCCGCCGCATCTGCCGGCTGGTCGACGTGGCCGAGTACAAGCGCCGGCAGTCGCCCCCCGGCCCCCGGGTCACCGACAAGGCCTTCGGCAAGGACCGCCGCCTCCCCATCACCAATGCCTTCCGCGGCTAGCACCCCATGGGATCAGATAGTCTGATCCCATGACGGACATCAGCGCGACCGAGGCCGCCCGGTCCTTCTCGCGCCTTCTCGACAGCGTCGAGCACGACGGCGCGTCGTACACGGTGGTCCGCCACGGTCGGGCGGTGGCCCATCTGGCCCCCGTCCCGAGCGGTTCCGGTGCGGCGGTGAAGGAGCTCTTGCGCGGGCATCGGCCCGATCCGGCCTGGCGGCGGGAGCTCGACGAGCTGCGGGCGACCCTCGACGTCGAGGACCGAGACTGAGCGCGCTGCTGCTCGACACCACCTTCCTGATCGACGCCGAACGCGGCCGGACGACCATCGACGACGTCATCGCGGACGACGACGACATCGCCATCGCCGCCATCACGCTCGCCGAGCTCCGGGTCGGCGTCCACCTGGCCTCGGGTCGTCGCGCCAAGGCCCGGTCGGCCTTCGCGGACTCCGTGGCCTCGGGCATCCCGATCCTGGGCTACGACGCCAGCGTGGCCGAGGTCCACGCCGGCCTGCTCGCCCACGGTCGCCGGCAGGGGCGGCCCCGCGGCGCGCATGACCTGATCATCGCGGCGACGGCGCACGCGGCCGGCCGCGTCGTGGTCACCGCGGATCCGGCGGGGTTCGACGACCTGCCCGGGGTGATCGTTCGCCACCACCGATGAGTCCGGTCGGGGCGCATGCCACGATGAGCGGGTGACGTTCGAGGAGCTGTTCGAGGTGCTGCGGAGCCGGGCCGAGGAGCGGCCGGAGGGGTCGGCGACGGTCGCCGCTCTCGACGCCGGGCTCCACGCCATGGGCAAGAAGGTGCTCGAGGAGGCCGGCGAGGTGTGGCTGGCCGCCGAGCACGAGGGCGACGATGCCCTGGCGCTGGAGATCAGCCAGCTGCTGTACCGGCTCCAGGTCGTGATGGTGGCCCGGGGCCTCACCCCCGACGACGTCTACCGGCACCTGTGAGCATCGCCGACGCCCCGGCTCGACGGTTCGACGCCGTGGTCTTCGACCTCTCGGGCGTCGTCATCGCCTCCGCCTTCGACGCCATCGCCGACACCGTCTCCGGCGCCGCCAGCCGCGACGAGGCCCTCGCCCTCCTCCTCGGCCCCTACGGCGAGGACACCGATCACATCTGGCACCAGGTCGAGCGGGGCGAGACGCCCATCGCCGAGTGGATCGCCTGGATCGGCCAGGAGACCGCAGCGGCGGGCATCACGATCGACTGGGAGGCGTTCGGCTCGATGCTGGGCCGGCTCACGGTCCACGAGGTCATCGTCGAGCGGGTCCGCTCGCTGCGGGCCGAGGGCTACCGCACCGCCCTGTGCACGAACAACGTCAAGGAGGGATCGAAGAGCTGGCGCGAGCTGCTGCCCGTCGACGAGCTGTTCGACGCCGTCGTGGACTCCTCCGAGGTCGGCATGCGCAAGCCCGACCCGCGCATCTACCGGCACACCCTCGACCTCATCGGGGTCGAGGACCCGGCCCGCGCCGTCTTCCTCGACGACCACCCGGGCAACGTGGCCGGGGCCGAGCGGGCCGGGCTGGCGGGCCTCCTCGTCGGCGACCCGGCCGAGGCGGTCGTCGCCCTCGACCGCCTGCTGGTGCCCTGAGCGCGCTCGGCTCCGAGGCCCGGGGCACGCTCGCCCTGGTGGTCGCCGGGCTGCTGTTCGGCTCGACCTTCCTCGTCGTCCAGGACGCCATCACCGACGCCGAGCCCACTCCGTTCCTCGGCGCCCGCTTCCTGATCGCGGCCGCCGTCCTGGCCCCGGTGGCCTGGCGTCGACCGGCGCATGGGGGCGAGGTCCCGTTGGGCGTCGGGGCCGGTCTCCTCCTCGCCGGCGGCTACCTGCTCCAGACCTTCGGTCTCCGCTCGACGCCCAGCTCGACGTCGGCCTTCATCACCTACCTGCTGGTCGTGATCGTCCCCGTGATCGTGGCGGTGGGGGAGCGGCGGCTGCCCGACCGGCGGACGGCGACCGGTGTCGTCATCGCCGTGCTCGGCCTCTACCTGCTGTCGGGCTCGGGCGCCGACGCCTTCGGCGGGGGCGAGGTCCTGACCCTCCTCTGCGCCGGGTGCTTCGCCGGCCACCTGGTCGCCGTGAGCCGGGGCGCCGATCGCTTCGACCCGGTCCGGTTCACCTGCGTGCAGGTCCTGACCGTCGGCGTGGTCTGCGCCGTCCCCGGGGTGTGGGCCGGCGGCTACGACTTCGGGGCCTCGGCGTGGGGTGCGGTCGTGTTCACCGGCCTGTTCGCCACCGCCGCCGCCTTCTTCTGCATGGTCGCCGGCCAGCGCGCCGTCCCCGCCTCCCGGGCCGCCCTCGTGCTCCTGGTCGAGCCCGTCTCGGCCGGGATCCTGGGCCTGGCCACAGGTGAGGACCTCGGGGTCCGCGGCCTCCTCGGCGCGGCGGTGATCCTGGCCGCCATCGCCTGGGTCGAGCTCGTCCCCCTGCTGACCGGTGCCCGGCCCGACGACCTCGCCGTCGAGACCACCGTCCACGGCTGACCGCGGAGGTCGCCGGGGCGGGGGTGCCGCGCTCCTAACCTGCGGCGGTGGCTGCCGACCCGCCCCCGTCCCTGCCCGGACCCGCCGTCGCCGCCGGGCCGGCCACCATGCTCGAGCTGGGCGCCGCCCTCGGCGCCGACGTGTGGTGGTGCGAGCAGCTGTTCGCGGTGGCCGGAGGCTGGGTCCCGACCACGGCCGAGGCCGGGGCGCGGGCCCACGTGGCCGAGCTGTCCCGGGTCGCCGGCGACCACGCCCAGGCCCTGCGGGCCCTGCTGCCCCGCCCGGCGCCCGTCGACCCCGCCGCCTGGGTCGGGCCCCCGAGCCCGGACGCCGAGGCCCTGGTGGCCGTGCTCGCCGGGGTCGAGGGCACGGCCGTCCGCCTGGCGGTGGCCCACCGGGTCCTCGTGACCCGCCTGGTGGTCGCCTGGTCGGCCCCCCTCGGCCCCTCGGCCCTCGGTGTGGCCCGGGCCCTCCGCCACGCCCGCACCGACCTGGCCGAGCTGCGGGACACCGGCGAGACCCTCCTCCACGCCCTCCTGGCCGCCGACCCCCCACTGGTCGAGCCGGTCGCCGCCGCCGTCGGCCGGGCCGAGGGGGCCCTCGTCGCCGCCGGGGGCCTGCGCCCGCCGCCTCCGCCGGCCCCGCCGACCTGACCGGGACCCTCGCTCGGGGCCATGGCGCGGCCCGAACTGCTAAACGACCACGCTCAGTGACCGACGGATGACCGAACCAAGTGGTTCGATCAGCATGCGGAGGGTATTGACCATCCCGGTATCCTCAAGGATCAGAGAGTTTCTGGCCGGTGCTCGCGCACCCGTGCGCTGAGCCCGCAGCATTCCAGGCCGCGGTCGCGCCGGGAGTCACACCACGTACAGGCCGGTCCACCGGCGAACCCCAGCCCCGAGCAGCAGAGGAAGAACGTTGGCAAAGGAGCGCGTCGAGCGCGATGAGGAGGACCTCGTCCGCCTCTACCTCACCGACATCGGGCAGTACCCCCTGCTCACCAAGGACGACGAGGTGCGTCTGGCCCAGGCCATCGAGGCGGGAGCGGAAGCGCGCACGTCCCTCGAGTCGGGCGACAAGGTCACCCCGGCCAAGAAGCGCGAGCTCCGCCGCACCGCCCGCGAGGGTGAGCAGGCCGAGCGCACCTTCGTGCAGTCCAACCTCCGGCTGGTGGTGTCGATCGCCAAGAAGTACCAGGCCTCGGGCCTGCCGCTCCTGGACCTGATCCAGGAGGGCAACCTCGGCCTGATGCACGCCGTCGAGAAGTTCGACTGGCGCAAGGGCTTCAAGTTCTCGACCTATGCCACGTGGTGGATCCGTCAGGCCATCACCCGCGGCATCGCCAACACGGGGCGCACCATCCGTCTCCCCGTGCACGCCGGCGACACCCTGGCCCGTCTGCAGAAGGCCCGGGCCCGGCTCGAGCTCAAGCTGGGCCGGCCCGCCACCCTCGCCGAGCTGTCGGCCGAGGTGGAGATGCCCGAGGACAAGGTCACCGAGGCCCTGCGCTTCGCGGCCGAGCCGCTCTCCCTCTCCGAGCCGCTCCGCGAGGACGGCGACGCCGAGCTGGGCGACGTGGTCGAGGACCGCTCGGCCGAGTCGCCCTTCGAGGTGGCCGCCACCGCCCTCCTCCCCGAGGAGATCAACCGTCTCCTCGCCCCGCTCGACGATCGCGAGCGTGAGATCCTCAAGCTGCGCTTCGGCCTCGACCGGGGCGAGCCCCGGACGCTCGAGGAGGTGGGCGAGCACTTCAACCTCACCCGCGAGCGCATCCGCCAGATCGAGGCTCGGGCCATGTCGAAGCTGCGGCACCCGTCCTCGGACACCGGCGCCCGCGACCTCCTCGCCGTCTAGACCCCCCCGACCGAGGCCGCCGCTCCCGATGGGGAGGGGCGGCCTCGGTCGCGTCCGGGGTCAGACGAACCGGCTGGTGTAGTCCGTCTGGATGCGCAGCCCCTCGGCGATGTCCTCGAGGGTCCGTCCCTGGTCGATCAGACCGACCAGGAAGGTGAAGCTGCCCTTGTTCGGGATCGCCTTCAGCATCCCGAGGGTCACCAGGACGATGTCGACTTGGGGGGCGAGGAAGGCGCGGCCCTCGGCCGACTCGGAGAAGCCGACCATGACCGACCCGCGGGTCTTGGCTCCGCTGGCGAGCTGCTGGGACCAGTAGGCGACCTCGTTCGGGGCGGGGTCGCGTTCGAGGACGTTCTGGTAGACGAGGGTGACGAAGGCCTGGTTCGAGAGCGGCCCGTAGGTCGTCTTGAACTCGTTCGACAGGGCGAACTGGCCGGCGATGGTGTGGAGGCCCTTGCCGCCCGCCTTCTGGTCGACCCAGTAGTCGAGGCCGGCGGCGTCGGGGGCTCGGAGGAAGAAGGCCCAGTAGAGCCGGGTCACCGGGCTCCGGTGCTGGGACCAGACGGCGCTGTGGGCCAGGTCGGTGATGACCTCGTCGGGTGAGACCTCGCCGTTGACGAGGCGGGCCTTCCACTCGGTCGCCTCGGCGGCTGTCGGGGCCCGGCCGGCGAAGTCGGCGAACTGCTGGGCGACCAGGGCGTCGAAGGATCCGAACGGGTTGTGGGCCACGTCGGTGTCGCGGACGAAGACGTCCCGGTGTCCGTTGCCGTCCTTGCGCACCAGGTCGGGGGCGACCGAGGCGTAGGCGACGGCGGTGCCGTCGGACGAGATGCCGACCCGGCCGGTTGTCTGGTAGCCGCTCGTGACGAGGGACGAGACCCGCCGGCTGGCCAGCGTGGTGATGCCGAGCTGCAGGTCGCGGACGAAGGCGTCGCCGCCCTGGTTGCCCTCCAGTGGCCAGAGGTTCGACGCCGACGAGGTGAAGGCCACGAAGCGCCCGTCGTGGGACAGGGCCGACGCGTACGACGCGGCGTTGCCCTGCTCCTCGGTCGAGGAGACCGAGACCCGGGTCTTGGCACTGCCGCTGACCGGCATCACGTAGATGTCGACGGCCACGCCGTTCTCGTCCGGCTCGCCCGGGGTGATGTCCGTGGCCTGGGTGGTGAAGGCCACGACGGCGCCGTCGCCGGAGATGGACGGAGACGACGAGTCGTCGTTCGGGTAGGACGCGGTGGGCTTGAGGCTCACCACCGTCGTGGTCTGGTTGGGGATGTGGCGGAGGAAGACGTCGGACGCGCTGTTCCCGTCGCCGAGGGTCAGCTGGCCGTCCGAGGCGAAGACGACGATGGCCCCGGAGTCCGAGATCTGGGGGTCGTCCGACGCCCCGCCCGTGATCTCGGTCTCGTCGTTCTTCACGCTGACCCGGATGGTCGTGTTCGTCGAGAGGTCCCGGCGGAACACGTCGGCCACGCCGTTGCCGTCGGCGACGAGGTTGTTGCCCTCGCTGGCGAAGACGACGTAGCGGCCGTCGAGCGAGATGTCGCAGCGGCCGTCCTTGGCGATGCCGCTGCCCCCGCCCGGCTCGAGCGAGGCCAGGCCGCCGGCCCCGATGCTCACGAGACGGGTGGTGCCCAGGAAGCGGTCGCGGACGTAGATCTGGCCGGTGCCGCCGGACGGGAGGTTGGTGGCGTCCGACCAGAAGCCGACGAAGCGGAGGCTGCCACTTGCGCCGCAGAGGGCGC
>DASYLG010000459.1:0-6468 GCA_036009685.1 Iamia sp.
TCGGTGGACCAGGGTCGCCAGAACGCGTCACCATGCATCCATGGATCTGACGTATCCCGCCGAGGCCGAGGAGTTCCGCACCGAGATCCGGGGGTGGCTGGAGGAGAACCTGCCCGAGGGCTGGTTCTCCAAGTCCTTCGAGATGACGCCCGACGAGCGCAAGGTCTTCAACGAGGCGTGGACCGAGAAGCTGTTCGAGGGCGGCTGGATCTGTGCCACCTGGCCGGTCGAGTACGGCGGCAAGGGCCTCACCACCATCCAGGGCGTCGTCCTCTCCGAGGAGTTCTCCCGGGCCAAGGCGCCCATGCGGGCCGACTTCTTCGGCGACACGCTGGTCGGGCCGACGATCCTCCAGTACGGCACCGAGGAGCAGAAGCAGCACTTCCTGCCCCAGATCCTCAAGGGCGAGGTCCGCTGGTGCCAGGGCTTCTCCGAGCCCGAGAGCGGCTCGGACCTGGCCTCGCTCAAGACCAAGGCCGTCCTCGATGGCGACGAGTGGGTCATCACCGGCCAGAAGGTCTGGACCACCCAGGCCCAGTTCGCCGACTACTGCTTCCTCCTGGCCCGGACCGACCCGGAGGTGAAGAAGCAGGCCGGCATCTCCTACCTGCTCGTGCCGATGCAGCAGGACGGCATCGAGGTGCGGGGCATCGTCCAGCCCGACGGCACCGACGAGTTCAACGAGGTGTTCTTCGACGGCGCCCGCTGTCCCAAGGAGAACGTCCTCGGTGGGGTGAACAACGGCTGGACGGTGGCCAACTCGACGCTCGGCTTCGAGCGGGGCATGTCGGCCACCACCGGCCACCGCCGCTTCGAGGAGGAGTGGCGCCTGCTCGTCGAGGAGGCTCGGGCCAACGGCCGGATCGACGACCCGATCGTGCGCCAGGGGCTGGCCCGCTACCACTCCAAGATCCAGATCCTGCGCATCAACGGCCTGCGGAACCTCACCGCCAACCTCACCGGCAAGCGGGACAGGGGCGTGGCCGCCCTGGGCGCCACCAACAAGATGTTCTGGTCGGAGATGCACAAGGAGGCCATGGAGCTGGGGCTCGACATCTACGGCGCCCGCTCCCTGCTCTCGACCGTCGGCCCCGAGAAGGGCTCGTGGCCGGCGACGGCCCGGAGCCAGGGCCGCGCCGCCTACCCCGTGAGCCCCATGGTCTCGTCGTTCTTCTTCAGCCGGTCCGAGACCATCTGGGGCGGCACGTCGCAGATCCAGCGCAACATCGTCGGCGAGAAGGTCCTCGGCCTCCCCCGCGAGCCCAAGCCGCCCACCAAGGCCTGACCCGACGGCCGGCGCCGCGGTCCGTGGGGTGCGGTACCGTCCGCCGATGCACGCTCGCGCTCGTCGCCGCGTCACGGCGGGCCTCGGGGCCTGCGTCGTGATGGCGGTGGGACTGACCGCCTGCGGCGACGGCTCCGACCCGGTCGAGGCCGGGGCGGGAGCCGAGGCCGCACCGTCCGCGCCAGGGGAGGAGCCCGGGCCGGCGACCGAGCCCGACGCGGCCGAGCCGGCCGAGGGGCCCTCGCCCGTCGACGGCCTGTCCGCGGCCGAGCTGCGGACCGTCGTGGAGGCCCCGCCGAGCCCGTCGGCGACCGGACGCCCGACGGTCGGCCCCGTCGCCGACCAGGTGCCGGTCGCCGGGCGCACGGCGTGGCGCATCACCATCCCGGGCACCTACGAGCTCCTGTCTTCGCGCATCGTCGTCGCCATCGGGGGCCAGGACGTCGGCGAGGGGGTCGTCGTCCCCGACCTCACCGCCCTGGTCGCCGTCGTCCTCGATCCGGCCCTGGTGGTCGACGGTGCGACGGTGACCTACCGCTGGGGCGCCGGGGAGCCGATCGACGCCGGCCCGCTCGAGGTCGTCCGATGAGGCCCCGAGGTCGCCTCGGGTGGGTCGCGGCCCTCCTGGTCGCCGCCCTGGTGGCGCCCACGGCGGTGCCCGGATCCGTGGCGCCGGCCGGGGCGGCGCCGCCGCCAGCGGTCGACCCGGGGATCGTCGGGTCGCGCCCGGTCGAGGAGCTGAGCTACGACCTGGGCGACGAGGCCTTCGCGCCGGAGGGGCTCGGGGCGCGCATCGAGCTGCGGGGCAAGGTGTATGCCCCCGCCGACGGCGCCGACGCCGCACCCCTGGTGGTGCTGATGCACGGTCGCCACGCCACCTGTGGTGGGCCGGATCCCACGACCCTCTCGGGCGACTGGCCGTGCGCCAGCGGGGTGCCCGAGATCCCCAGCTACCGGGGCTACGACGCGCTCGGCCGCAACCTGGCGAGCCACGGCACGGTGGTCGTCTCCATCGGAGCCAACGGCATCAACGCCAACGACGCCTTCATGGACGACGGCGGCGCCGCCGCCCGCGGCCACCTGGTGATGGAGACCCTGCGCCGGTGGAAGGCCTGGAGCACCTCGGCGACCGGGTCGCCCTTCGGGGCCCGGTTCGTCGGCCGGATCGACACGAGCCGCGTCGCCCTCATGGGCCACTCCCGCGGCGGGGAGGGGGTCGTGGCGGCCGCCGCCCTCAACCAGGGCATCGGATCCCCGTTCGGGATCCGCGCCGTCCTCGCCCTCGCCCCGGTCGACTTCGCCCGGCGCATCCTGACCGGCGTCCCCCTGGGCGTCGTCCTCCCCGACTGCGACGGCGACGTCAGCGACCTCCAGGGGGCGGACTACTTCGACGACGCCCGCTACGCCGCCCCCGGCGATCCCGCGGCCCGCTCCGTGTTCCACGTGCGCGGCGCCAACCACAACTTCTTCAACACGGTGTGGACCAGCGGCCCCGGCAGCAGCGACGACGGCGACTGGACCGGGCGCGGCGAGTGCCAGCCGGGTGCGTCGGGCCGGCTGACCGCGGCGCAGCAGAACACGGCGGGCGCCGCGCTCATGGCCGGCTACCTCCGTCGCTACCTGACCGACGAGGTGGGGTTCCAGCGCCTGGTCACCGGGACCGCTCCGTTCCCGGCGACGGTCGGACCGGCGCGGTGGACGACGGCGTACTGGGCCCCCGACCGCCTCGAGGTCGAGCGGTGGGACGGTGCCGCGACCGCCCGCCGCACCCGCGACGGCGTCGTGGCCCCGTCGCCCGGCGGCTCGCCCGGGACCGTCTGCAACCCGTCGTCGCGGGAGCGCTTCGGCCCCTCGCGGGCGCTCATCGACGTGCCCTGCCCGGGCCTCTTCGGGCTGGGCTTCATCAACGACACCGGCACGTTCGACCTGGGGTGGACGAGCCGGGGCGCCGCCGTCCGCCGGCACCCGCCGGCGTCGACGTCACGTCCTACGACGGGCTGCGCTTCCGGGCCGCGGCGGGACGCGACTCGCGCAACCGGATCCGGCCGTCGACGCTCGACCTCACGGTAGTCCTGGAGGACGCCTCGGGGACGCGCCGGTCGGCCCGGGTCACGCCGTGGTCGCCCGCGCTCGCCGGACCGGCCGCGGGGCATCCCGCCAACGTCGTGCTGTCCGGCGTCCACATCCCGCTCAGTGCCTTCGCCGGGGTCGACCTCACCCACATCCGGGCCGTCGAGCTGCGGACCGATCGCACCGAGGCGGGTCGCGTCCACCTCGCCGACCTGGCCTTCACCGCGGAGGGCACCGCCGAGGCGGCGGGACCGGCCCTGCCGGCCGGCAACCCGGCGCTGGTGCCGTGCCGGCGGCGGCGCGCCGGGGAGCGGTACGCGTGCGCCGTGGCCCAGGTCGTGTGGGGTCGTGACCTGGACCCCGAGGAGATCGCCACCGCACTGCCGCTGGTGGCGACGGCGGCCGGTCGCCGGGCCTACGCGACCTGGCTGGCCGCGACCCCCGAGACCCTGGCCCTTCGCCTGCAGCGGTACCTCCAGCCCCTGACCCAGGCGTCCGTCGACGCTTCCGGCCTCGTCGAGCAGCTGTCGCCGGCGGGTCGGCGCAGCTGGGAGGCGGCGCAGGCCGAGCTGGCGTCCGACCTCCGGTGGTCGTACCCGAGCTACGAGACGCCCGCCCAGATCACCGATGCCCTCTTCGAGACGTACCTCGGCGCCCCGGCCGACGCCGCCGGCCGGAGCTACTGGATCGGGCGGATCCAGTCGGGGCGGTCCCCGGCGGAGCTGGCCCGGGCGCTCCGGCGCACCACCGCCCACCGCCAGTTCCTCGTCACGGACTGGTACCAGGAGCTGCTGGGCCGCAGCCCCGACAGCGCCTCGCTCGACTACTGGACCGGACGTCTCGCCGCCGACGGCAGCGAGAAGATCCTCGTGGTCACGCTGATGAACAGCGAGAGGTTCCGGCAGCTGGCCCTGGCGTCGACCTGATCCCAGCCGGCGTCTGAAGCTCAGCCACCGAGGGCGTCGAGGGTCTGGTCGATCTCGCGGCCGGTCATCAGCCCCACGACCACGCCCCGGACGGTCCCGTCGGGGTCGACGAAGGCGGTGGCGGGGACCGTCCCGTCGATGCCCCACGGCTCGACGTCGGACGGGCGGGTGACGAGCACCTGCCAGTCCACCTCGTGCTCCTCGACCACGGTGGCCGCCGCCGCGACGGTGTCGTCGACGAAGAGCGAGACGACGCTCGCCCGCCCGGCCGCGTGGAGGTCCCGATGCACGGGAGCGAGGCGGTCGAGCATCTCGACGCAGGGCACGCACCACGTGGCGGTGAAGCTCACGATCGTCCACTCGCCGGCGTCCTGCGGCGGGTGGTAGGCGGCGACGCCGATGGTGCTTCCCCCGACCGGCGGCGCCGGCTCGCCCACGAGCGGGTGGTCGGTCGTGGCCGCGGGGATCGGTGGGGCCTCGCCCTCGGGTCGCTCCGGGTAGGTCCTCCGCCACTCCGCCTGGTCCACCAGGCGGATGCCCCGGGCGATCAGCAGCGCGTCGTCCTCGCCCAGGTCGCTGGCGACCCGTACGTGGACCCCGCCGGGAGCCGTCCACGCCACGATGGTCCGGCGCTCCCGGACGGCGATCACGCCCGGTGCGCCGTCGATGTCGACCGGGACGTACGACCCCCCGGCGCTGATGACGGCGAGGTCCGGCGAGCCGACCCCCGTCTCGACCACGGTCGTCGGCACGCCGTAGTCGCCCTCGACGAAGGCCTCGGCCTGCTCGGGATCGGCGGGGGTGGGCGGCGCCGTGACGGTGTAGCCGTCGGGCAGGTCGCCCAGGGTCAGCGTGGGCACGCCATCGACGACGGTGGTGGCCGTCAGGCTGGTGCCGGCGATCTCCCGGATCAGGTCCTCGGTGTCCGGTCCGCCGACCGCCACCACCGTCGTGCCGGGGCCGTAGACCTCGACCTGGCCGACCGTGACGGCGAGCCGGTAGCCGCCCCCGAGATCCTCGATCTCGTCCGCCGGCGGGCCGGGGGGACCCTCCGGGGTCGAGGCCGACGCCACGAGCTGGATGACGTCGCTGACGGAGCCGTCGTCGGCCACCTTGCCGAGGGCGGCGCGGACGAGCTGGTCCCCGTCCTCGCGGTCGCCGAAGCTGTGCACGGTGCCCGCGCCGTCGGTGGCCTCGATCCGGTGGTCCCGGAGGGAGGCCGGCAGGTCGCCGAAGACCGGGAAGCGGCGCTCGGCCGCCGGGGCATCGGTGACGTCCAGCGGCCGGGTGTCGTCGGGCCGGGCCACGAGGGCGGCGGCGCCGAGCCCCACCACCACCAGGACGGTGGCGGCCAGGGCGAGGAGACGGCGCACGTCGCGGGGCCGCCGGCCCAGGTCGACCACGGCGGCGTCGCGGTCGTCGCCGAGGACGGCGTCGACGTCGGGTCGGACCTCGACGGCGGCGGCCGAGCGGGTGAGGAGATCGGTCAGGCGGTCGTCCAGGTCGTTCATGCGAGGGCCTTTCGAAGGGCGCGGAGGCCGCGCTGGAGCCATGGGCCGACCGTCCCCGGACGGCAGCCGAGCAGCTCGGCGATCTCCCCCTGGGGGAGCTGGTGGTAGTAGCGGAGGACCACGGCGGCCCGGTGGTTGAACGGCAGGGCCTGGAGGGCATCCCAGAGGTGCTCGTCGCCGGCCTGGTCACGCTCCACGAGCAGGGGGAGCCGGCGCCGGGCGGTCGCCTCCCGGCGGGCGTGGTCGCGACATCGGTTGAGCACGCTGCGACCGAGGTACGGCCCCGGCTCGCGCAGCCCGTCCCACCGGCGGTACACCTCGACGAACGCGTCGTGGACCAGGTCGTGGGCCGTCTCGGCGCTCCCGGTCAGGAGGGCGGCCCGGCGAACCTGGCCGTCGACCTCCCGGAGGTACAGGGCGGTGAAGTCGGCCCGCCGGTCCTCGTCGCCCATCCGGTCCCCTGCGATCGCTGCCGTCACCCCCTCTCCCACGTCCGCCACGCCCCGATCGATACACCTCGCTTCGATCCGCCGCCGAGTGGACTGGCAGGATCGCCCCCGTGGACTTCGCCCTGCCCCCCGAGCTTGACGCCCTGGCCGCCGAGGCCCGCGAGCTGGGGGAGGAGTGGGCCGCCCGCAGCGACATCGCCGAGGAGTCGTGGATCGTCGGCCACGAC
>DASYLG010000460.1:0-7612 GCA_036009685.1 Iamia sp.
TCGCCGTGGGTTGGGCCGTCGGCTACTTCTTCTACGAGTACCAGCACATGGTCTCGCACCTCCGCGCCCCCAAGACGGCGTACCAGCACCGGGTCCGCCGGCATCACTTCCACCACCACTTCGGTGCCCCCATGCGGAACCACGGCGTCACCACCGGGTTCTGGGACCACGTCTTCGGCACCCACGAGAGCCCCGACCGGGTCCGGGTGCCGCGCCGGCTGGCGCTGGCCTGGATGGTCGACGCCGACGGCGAGATCCTGCCGGCCTTCACCGCCGACTACGTCCTCGTCGGCGACGCCGACCCGACCGAGCGGACGGCCATGCTCGACCGGGCCCGGGCCTTCGCCTCCATCGCTCCCGTCGACTGACGGTCACAACCGTCACGACACTGTCACCAGGGAGGGGCAGGGATCACCACATCCCGGGGTGAACATACCCGGAGTGGTAGCATCCATCGCCGCCTCGGCCCGCTTGGCCCCCGGAGAGGTGGCCATCCACGTCATCGCCGGGTTGGACAGCGGTGCCGGTGACGCCGTCTTCGGCGGTCTCAACGACCTCATCCTGGTGGTCGGGCCCGACGGTGCCGTCGAGTACGCCAACCCCGCCGCCGGCCTCCTCCTGGGCGTCGAGCCCGCCACGCTCGTGGGCCGGGCGATGTCCGACCTCCTCCACCCCGACGACGTGGCCCGGGCCTTCGAGGCCGAGGCCCGGGTGGGGACGCCGGCAGCCTCGATCGGGGTGGCGGCGCCCCTGCGCCTCCGCCACGCCCAGGCCGGGTGGCGATGGCTGGAGCTCAGCTCGGGGCGGTTCGGCCGGAACGGCTCGCGTCGGACGATCGTCACCGGCCGGGTCAACGACGACCAGCGCAGCCACGAGTGCATCGTGAAGCTGATGACCGACGGCGCATCGGTGGAGGAGGTGGCCGACGCCCTGCCCCGTCTGGCCGACTGGCGGCTGCCGGCCGTCCCGTTCGGGATCGCCCTCGACGGGCGGGGGCCGTCGCGCCACGTCACCGGACACCCGGCGGCGGTCGACCTGCTGCGGGCGGTGATGGCCGACGGGCGGTGGTCCGACCGGGTCGGTGAGGGGTCGCCGGTCTCGGGGGCCGTCGCCGACCTCGGCCCGGCGGCCCGCCAGGTGGGCCAACGCCATGGGCTGACGACCTGGGTCGCCATGAAGGTGCGGTCGGCCGACGGGTCGGCCGACGCCGTCGTCCTGGCCGCCACCCACCCCGACGCCTCGCCGCTGGGCATCGTCGCCGAGCGGGTCCGCCGGGTGGGCGGCATGGCCCGGCTGGTCGTCGGGTGGTCCGGCCAGCGGACCGTCATCGAGCGGGCCGCTCGCACCGACCCCCTCACCGGTGTGGCCAACCGCCTCGCCGTCATCGACGCCGTCGCCGACGCCCTGGCCCACGCCGACGGCGAGCCGGTGGCCCTGCTCTACTTCGACCTCGACCGGTTCAAGCTGGTCAACGACCGGCTCGGCCACCGGGCCGGCGACGCCGCCCTGGTCCAGGCGGTGGATCGCATCCGCTCGGTGCTCGACCCCGCCGACGTCTTCGGCCGGGTCGGGGGCGACGAGCTGGTCGCCGTGATGCGGGGCCCGAGCAGCCGGGCCGCGGCCGAGGAGGTGGCGCACCGGGCCATCGAGGCCATGCGCCCGCCGCTCCGGGTGGGCGGGATGACGGCCACCTGCGGGCTGAGCGTCGGCGTCGCCGTCACCGACGGGCGGGAGCACCCGATGCCCGACGCCGACGAGCTGCTCGCCCGCGCCGACGGCGCCCTCTACGTGGCCAAGGGCGCCGGCGGCGACCGGGTCGTGATGACGTGCGGCCCCGGCACCCTCGACAGCCGCGAGCTCCGCCCCGAGGTCCGCCGCCCCCTCTGACGTCTCGGGTCAGCCGGCGTCGGTGCGGGCGCGGCTGGCGGCGGCGAGGACGGCCTTGAGGCTGGCGGTGATGATGTTGGCGTCGGTCCCGACACCCCAGCGCACGGTGCCCTCGCCGTCCTGGGTCTCGACGTAGGCGACGGCCACGGCGTCGGAGCCGGCGCCGAGCGAGTGCTCGCTGTAGTCGACGACGTCGATCTCCACCCCGAGGCCGGCGCGCACGGCGGCGACGAAGGCGGCCACCGGGCCGTTGCCGGTGCCGGTGATGGTGACCGGCTCGCCGTCGGCCACCACCTGGGCGGTGATGGTGGTGGCGTCGTCGGAGGTGGCCAGCTCGTTGGACCGGAGCACGAAGGCCGGGTCCTCGGGCAGGTAGGTCGTGGTGAAGGCATCCCACATGGCGCCGGGCGAGATCTCGGTGCCGGTGTCCTCGACGATGGTCTGCACCGTCTTGGAGAACTCGATCTGGAGCCGGCGGGGCAGGGAGAAGCCGTGCTCGGTCTCCATGATGTAGGCCACGCCGCCTTTGCCCGACTGGCTGTTGACCCGGATCACGGCCTCGTAGGTGCGCCCCACGTGGGCCGGGTCGATGGGCAGGTACGGGACGGCCCAGCGCTCGTAGTCGCGGCCCCGGCCGGCGGCCTCGGCCTCGGCGTAGAGGGCGGCGAAGCCCTTCTTGATGGCGTCCTGGTGCGAGCCCGAGAAGGCGGTGTAGACGAGGTCGCCGGCGTAGGGGTGGCGCTCGTGGACCGGCAGCCGGTTGCAGTACTCGGCCACCCGGCGCACGGCGTCGATGTCGTGGAAGTCGATCTCGGGGTCGATGCCCTGGCTGAACAGGTTCATCCCCAACGTCACCAGGTCGACGTTGCCAGTGCGCTCGCCGTTGCCGAACAGACAGCCCTCGACCCGGTCGGCGCCGGCCAGCACGCCCAGCTCGGCGGCGGCCACGGCGCAGCCCCGGTCGTTGTGAGGGTGCAGCGACAACACGACGGCCTCGCGGTTGCGGACGGTGCGCAGGAACCACTCGATGGCATCGGCGTAGAGGTTGGGCGTGAACATCTCGACCGTGGCCGGCAGGTTCATGATCAGCGGGCGCTCGGGCGTGGGCTCGATGACCTCGGCCACGGCGTCGCAGATCTCGACCGCGTAGTCGAGCTCGGTCCCGGTGAAGCTCTCGGGCGAGTACTCGTAGCGGACGTCGGTGTCCGGGACGGTCTCCTCCAGCTTCCGGCACAGCCGGGCGGCGTTGACGGCGATCTCGGTGATGCCCGCCTTGTCCAGGCCGAACACGACCTTGCGCTGGAGCGTCGAGGTCGAGTTGTAGAAGTGGACGATGGCGTGGTGGGCGCCGGCGATCGACTCGTAGGTGCGGGCGATCAGGTCGTCACGACACTGGGTCAGCACCTGGATGGTGACGTCGTCGGGGACCAGATCCTCCTCGACCAGCTGGCGGACGAAGTCGAAGTCGGGCTGGCTGGCCGACGGGAAGCCGACCTCGATCTCCTTGTAGCCCATGCCCACCAGGGTCTGGAACATCTTCAGCTTGCGGGCCGGATCCATCGGGTCGATCAGCGCCTGGTTGCCGTCGCGCAGGTCGACCGCGCACCAGCGGGGGGCGGCCGTGAGCCGGTTGTCCGGCCAGGTGCGGTCACCGAGCTCGACCGGCACGGTGGGCTGGTACTTCTCGAACGGCATCGGCCGGGGGGTGGCGGGCTCGGGGCGCATGATGGCTCTCAGTCGGTGCTGGTGGTGTGGGTGCGGTGGAACAGGGCCGGAAAACGAAAGAAGCTCCTGGCCCTTCAGGGGCTCAGGAGCGACGGACGTCGATATGGGGACGTCCGTCTACAAAAGGAGGAGGAGGGTGGCGGGCCGGGCGGACATCGCCGACCACCCTCCCCGAACCGCGTCACCCTGTCAAGACCGGACGGTCGACCTCGACCTCGGCCCCGCTGCGCACCAGCGCCTCGACCTCGGCCACGGCCGCGTCGAGGTCGCCCAGATGGCGCTCGACCACGCCCTGCGGGGTGAGGAAGCAGAACGTCACCCGGGTGACCGGCTCGCCCGTCGAGCCCCCCACGGCCAGGGCGTAGGAGGCCCCCTGGATCCGGTAGCCGGCGACCCGCCGGTCGAGCTCGGCCGGCTCGGCGGTGGCCGCCGTCTTGTAGTCGACCACCACCAGCCCGTCGGGCCCGCGGTAGAGCAGGTCGACGTAGCCCTCGAGGATCCGCGTGCCCACGGGGGTGCTGGCGTACACCTCGCGCCAGTGGGGGGCGGCCGCCGCCTCGCGCACCGACGGCGAGCCGAGGGCGGCGTGCACCAGCTGGGCGACGACCGTCTCGCGGTCGGACACCGCCTCGGCCGCGGCCTGGGCCGACACGGCGGCGGCGACCATCGGATCGTCGGGGGCGGACGCCAGGGGCACGGTCTGGAGCACCCCGTGCACGGCCCGGCCCACGGCCGTGCCGTAGCGGCCCTTGAGCCACGGAGGCCGGTCGAGGTCGCCGGGGCGCTTGTGGAGCCCGGCATCGTCGCCGTCGGGCGCCCGGTCCAGCTCATGGTCGACGGCCACGGTGGCGAAGTCGAGGGCCAGCTGGCCGGTGCCGGTGCCGGTGTCGACCGCAGGGGCGGCGACGGCCGCGGCCGGTGCCGTCTCGGAGCGCTCGACGTCGGGGCGGCCCTCGTCGGTGAGCGCCGTCGCCGCCACCGTGGTCGGGCGGCCGGCGGCGGCGAGCGCGCCGTGGCGCGCCGCCTCCCACTCGGCCAACGGACCCAGCGGGGTGGCCACCGCCGGTGGCTCGGGCTCGACGGAGACCAGGGCCGGCTCGGCCGGCGGCCCGTCGGGCAGGGCATCGAGCAGGTCGCCCATCCCGGCGACGAGGAGCTCGGCGTTGGTGCGGTTGGCCGGCGGTGGCTCCTTCTTGCGCTCGATCCGGTGCACCGACACCACGAGGTGGTCGCGAGCCCGGGTGGTGGCGACGTAGAGGAGGCGGACGCGCTCGTCGAGGTCCATCTGCTCGTCGACCGGCCGGTTGGCCGTGTAGGTCGAGGTCTCGGCGTGCTTGCCCAGGTAGTAGGCGACGCCCCGGGGGGTGAACTTGGCGTCGCCGGCGGTGGCCGCCCGGCGGGGGTACGAGGTGGCGCCGGAGACGATGGTGATCGGGAACTCGAGCCCCTTGGCGGCGTGGATCGTCATGATGCGCACGGCGTCGTCGTCGGTCTCGGGCAGGATCGCCTCGGCGACCCGGGCGCCCTCCTCGGTCTGGTGGCCGATCCAGCCGAGGTAGCCCCGGAGGTCGCCACCGGTGGCGTCGGTCCACGCCCGGGCCTGGTCGACGACGAAGCGCAGCCGGCGCCAGACGTCGCGGGGCCGGCCCTCGGCAAAGGCCAGCTCGAGGGCCCGGCGGTCGCGGACGATCCGGTCGAGCAGCCCCGACGGGCTGGTCCACGCCCGGTCGCGGTGCCACCCGCGCAGCACCTCGAGACCGGCCCGTACGGGATCGTCGGCCGGCACCGTGTCGGGCTGGGGCGCGGTGTAGGCCCAGTGCCCGCCCCGCTCGACCTTGAAGCGGTAGAGGTCGTCGTCGCCGCAGCCGAACAGCGGCGTGCGGAGGGCCGACACCGTGCGGAGCTCGTCGGTGGGGTCGGCCACAGCGCGGACGACGAGCAGCAGGTCGCGCACGGCGCGGCTGGCGTACACGAGCGAGCTGGCCTCGGTGCGATAGGCGATCCCCGCCTCCGACAGGCCCTCCTCGAGGAAAGGGAGCGAGGTGCGAGCCGGCACGAGGATGGTGATGTCGCCCAGCCGGGCGTCGCGCCACCCCCCGGCGCCATCGCCGACCTGCCACGTCTCGTCACGCGCCCGCCGGATGGTGGCCACCACGTCGCTGGCCTCGGCGGTGCGGACCTCCGAGGCGCTGGGCCGGCCGGTGTGGGCGCGGCGGCCCAGGACGGCCACCGTCGGCCCGGCATCGTCGGCCGGGTCGGTGCGCACGGCGTCGAGGGCGACGTAGTCGGGCCGGGGCGTGAACGGGAGCTCGTCGTCGGGGGGCTCGGACATCAGCGCCGCGAAGGTGGTGTTGACCCAGCCGGTGACGCCGGGGACGGTGCGGAAGTTGGCGGTGAGGGTGACGGCGTCGCCGGCCCCGTCGGCCGCCAGGAGGCGCTGGGCGTCGAGGAACACGCCGATGTCGGCCCGACGGAACCGGTAGATCGACTGCTTGGGGTCGCCTACGACGAAGAGCCGACCGGGCGCCACCGGTACGTCGCGCCAGTCGAGCGTGGCTGCCGCCTCGGACGTCGGCTCGGCGGCGGCGATGCGCACCGCCAGCTCGATCTGGATGGGATCGGTGTCCTGGAACTCGTCGAGCAGCAGACGCTGGTAGCGGTCGCCGAGGGCCTGGCGGGTGCGGGCGCCGTGGACCGGGTCGCGCAGCAGCGACCGGGCCAGCACCAGCAGGTCGTGGAACTCGAGGGTGCCTCGCGACCGGCGCTCGGCGGCCGAGGCCAGGGTGAAGCGGCGGATGGCCGAGCCGAGGTGGTGGGCGCACTCGTCGGCGATCTGGCGGAGCACCCCGTCGACCAGCTCCTCGAGCGCCCGCAGGTCGGCCTTCACCACGTCGGAGCTGACCCGCCAGCTGCCCTTGCGGCCGCCCCGGGGCCGGAACGTGCTGGTGGCGGCGCGGGCCTGGCGCAGCGCCTCGACCTGGGCCTCCTCGTCGGGCGCCGCCCGGACGGTGGCGGCCCAGTCGCCGACCTCGTGGAGCTTGAGGCAGAGCAGGTCGGTGGGGTCGATGCACTCGCCCACCAGGGCGCAGATCTCCTCGACCCGGTCGAGCACGCCGGCGACCCGGGGCCCGGCCGGCCGGGGCGGTGGGGCGTCGGGGTCGACCATCTCGTCGACGAGGTCCCAGTTCGAGTCGAAGGTGCGGGCCAGGGCGTGGGGGGTGGTGTCGCGCACCCCGGCGGCGAACAGCAGCAGGAAGGTGCGGGCGAAGGCCGGGTCGCCGTAGAGCTCGTCGGAGAAGCGGGCCCAGCGCTGCTCGAACTCCACGCCGGAGGTGACCTCGTCGAGCACCTCGACGCGGGGCGGGAGCCCGGCCTCGACCGGGTGCTCGACCAGGATGCGCTGGGCGAAGGAGTGGAGCGTGCCGATGGCGGCGCCGTCGAGCTCGTCGAGCGCGGCCCGGCAGAGGGCGGCGCGAGGGTGGTCGGGCGTGGCGGTGGCGGCCTCCTCGAGCGACCGGCGGAGGCGCTCGCGCAGCTCGGCGCCCGCCTTCTCGGTGAAGGTGATGGCGGCGATGCCCGAGAGGGGCACCGGGGGGTGGGCCCGGCCGTCGGCCCCCTCACCGGTGACCAGCGACAGGACCCGCCCGACCAGGGCCGTGGTCTTGCCCGACCCGGCGCCGGCCTCGACGAACAGCGTCTCGTCGAGCGCCGAGGCGATCCGCTCCCGCGCCCACCGGTCCGGGGGGAGCTCTTGCTCGTCGCGGTCAGCCATGGGCGGCCGCCTCGGGCGAGGGGGCCTCGTCGGGCTCGGCCCGGCGGTCGGGGTCGATGAGGGTGAGATAGCCGGCCATGGCCTCGTCCGCCGCCTTGGACTGCCACGCCCGCCGCAGGTCGGCCACGCCGAGGAAGTCGGGGTCGCAGCTCCAGCACGGGTTCCAGGGCTGGCCCTGGTGGTCGGTCGGGTGGGCCGGGAACAGGCCCGCCTCGATGCCCTCGACGA
>DASYLG010000461.1:0-2135 GCA_036009685.1 Iamia sp.
TCTCCCGGAGCGACATGGCCGTGTCGATCGTGGCCAGATGGCCCATCACCGCCTCGGTCCGCTGGGCCAGGAGGTGCTCGACCGCCGCCGCCACCAGGGTCGCTCGAGACGGGAAGTGGTGGAGCAGCGTCCCCCGCGACACGCCGACCCGGTTGGCGACCTCGTTGGTCGAGACGCCGGCGTACCCCCGTTCCATCAGGACCGCCCCCGCCGTCTCGACCAACCGCTGTCTCGTCGCTGCCGCCCGTGCCTGCACGGGGGGAGTGTGCGCCTACCGGGCCAAAACAGTCAAGCCTGACTGTTTGGGGCAGGCGGCAGGCCCGAATCGCTCGCCGTCGGCGGGCGACAGACCCTCAGGACGGCTGGCCCACCGGGCCGTCGCCGCTCTGGTCCTCGTCGGCCGGGCGGGGGTAGCCCTTCTCGTGGGTCTCCTGGCCATCGGCCTCCTGCTCGAAGCGGGCCTCGGCCTCGTCCATCGAATCGCTCTCGGCGACGGCGCGGTCGGCGACCTCCTCGTCGCGGGCGATGTCCTGGCCCATCCAGTCCTCGACGGTGCTGTTCTCGGGCTCCTCGACCTCGCCCTGGCCTCCGGTGTCGTTCGCGTCGTGCACGATGCCTCCTGGTGATGCGGGTCCCCTGGCTCCCCGTCGAGGCCCGCCGGAAACGCGACGGAGGCGGGCTGTCACCCGATCGTGGCCAGCACGCGCCGGAGGGCGGCGACGACGGTCTGGTCGCAGACGTCCGGCGGGCCCCCGTCGAAGCGGTGGAGCTCGCTGCGGGTCTCCCCGCCGATGGTGACCGCCAGCCAGACGGTGCCCGGGGGCTGGCCATCCTGGGGATCGGGTCCGCCGACGCCGGTGACGGCGATGGCGACATCGGCGTGCAGCAGACGGGCCGCGGCCTCGGCCATGGCCACGGCCGCATCCTCCGAGACGACCGGCCCGGAGGGCACGGCCAGCAGGTCGTGCTTCACCTCCGAGGCGTAGGCCACCACCCCCCCTCGGAACCACTGGGCGGCGCCGTCGGCCCGGGCGAAGGCGTTGGCCAGGAGCCCACCGGTGAGCGACTCGGCGACGGCGAGGCTGCGGTCCTGGGCCCGGAGGGTCTCGGCGACGGAGGACGCGAGGTCGTCCACCTCGGAGTCGGAGGGGCGGCCATCGGTGATGGGGTCGAGCACGAAGACGTTCTGCCCCGTCGCGCCGAGGTCACGCCGACCCGGCCCTGGTTGACGGCGATGCCGCCGGGGAGGCTCGGCGACCATGACCGTCGTCCTGGTCCTGCTCCTCGTGGCCGCCATCGTCGCCGGCAGCGTCTGGCTGGCCCGCCACGTGAGGCACCCGGAGAACATGCCGTCCCGATCCGACGAGCGCGCCGACTCCACCAGCGAGCGCTTCTACACCGACCCCGGCCGGCCGGCCGGTCCGGATGCCGAGGACCCGGTCCTCCCGCCCGACCCCTGATCGGTGAGATGGTGCCAGGCACCCTTTGCGCCGGGCTCTCAGGCTCTGCGGGCGGGGGTGGCGGCCACGCGGAGGCGCCCGTCGCGATAGCGCACGCCGCCCCGCAACCGGGATCCCAGGGCGAGCCACGAGGTGACGGCCCGCTCGGCCACCCAGGCCGGTGCCCACAGCGCGCTGGTGGGCGGATACGACACCCTCCCGTCGGCCCGCCGCCGCCCGACCTCGGCCACGACGACCGACCCGACCGCCAGGGCGGCGATGGCGCGGCGCCCGCCGATCACGACGGCGGGCAGCAGCGCCAGCTCGGCCGCCAGGTGGGCTGGGCGGGCGAGCTCGTCGTAGGCCTGGCGCACCCGCTGCCCGAGGAAGTGGCGCGGGGTCGGCGGCACCCGGTCGACGACGAGCCGCAGGTCGACGGCGATCGTGCCGCCGCGGGCGCGCAGGGCTCGCTCGAGCTCGAGGTTCTCGAACAGGACGTCGCCGCGGTAGCCCCCGTCCAGGAGGGCGGCCCGCCGGACGACGACCGTGCCGGGCCAGTCGCCGCCCAGCGCCCGCTGGATGAGCGTGCGCCCGGTGTCCCAGCGCGCCACCCAGGTCATCTCGCAGTAGCGGTTCTGCGGACGCAGCGCGGCCAGGTCGGTACCGGCCATGACGGCATGGGCGCGTTCGAGCTGC
>DASYLG010000462.1:0-6007 GCA_036009685.1 Iamia sp.
CGTCCGGGGCCCTCCGGGTGCCCTGGGCCCGGACGACGACGTAGGCGAGGCCGGCGAGGCCGCCCGCCACCACGACGCCGAAGACGACGTAGGCGACGATGTCGGCGCCGGCACCGGTGGTCGTGCCGCCGAGGTCGGGGACGCGGTCGCCGATCCACTCCCGGACCCGGTCGATGACCGATCGATCCTGGGCCTCGGGCGCCCGGTACTCGTCGCCCCGCAGGATCTCCTCGGCCCGGCGGCGGGTCTGGTCGGGGTCGCGGTCGGGGTCGACGGGCAGCTGGAGGTCGTCGCCCGCCTGCCGGGCGGGCGCGCCGCCGACGACGGCACCGGCCGGCCCGCCGGCCGCCCCGGGCCCACCGACCGCCAGGACCAGGGCCAGTGCCAGCCCGGCGAGGACGGCCCCCGCCGCCCGTCGTCCGCCCCGCCGGTGCCGTTCAGGCATCGAGTACCTGCTCGGCCCGGGTCTCGGCCAGCTCGACCTCGAGGTCGTACCCCTCGACCTGGACCTTCAGGTCCAGCGCCAGGAGGGCCATGGACGTGGCCAGGAGGGGGTCGAGGACGAGGTGGGGGAGGGCGGCGACCAGCGCCGTGGCGCCGGTGCCCCCGGCATCGATCCACCCGCCGGACACGCCGATGACGATGGGCAGGGCCACGACGCCCAGGGCCCCGCCGGTGAGCGAGGCCACGAGGGTGGCCACGGGGACCGAGAGGCACAGGGCCCAGAAGCGGGCGAGGGAGAGCCGCCAGGAGCGGGTCACGGCCTGCCACGGGCCCGTCTCCTCCATCGCCCACAGCGGGGCGGCCACACCGAAGACGAGGGGCCCGAGCACGGTCCCGACGCAGGTCAGGATCTCGAAGACGTGGATGATCGCCCACAGGGCCAGGAGCACGTGGAGGCGGCGGCCCACGCGGGCCAGCGCCCCGGTCGCCCGGGTTGGCCGGCCGCGGGCCCAGTCGTGGACGAGGATGCCGCAGGCCGCGCCGATGACGGCGAGGCCGACCGACGGCAGCGCCCGGGACACCACGATGGCGAAGGTGCTGGAGTCGGTGGCATCGCTGGCCAGGATGCCGAGGGTCACCGGGTCCGGGACGAGGGCGACCCAGAACCAGGCCTGGTTGTCGGACGCCCCGGCGGCCCAGTCCTCGCGGAGGAGCACGGCCAGGACCAGCCAGATCGGCACCTGGACCACGGCACTCACGGTGAGCAGGTCGGCGAGGCGGGTGCGGAGGAGGTGGGTGGCCCGGTCGAGGACCTCGATCGGGCCCTGGGGCCGCAACGGCACCAGCAGGCGGAGGTCGGCGCCCGGCCGTCGGGTGCGGGGCGCTGGGGCGGCCGAGCTCACGGTGGTCGCAACCTACCTCCCGCCGGGGGCCCGAGCGGCCAGCCCGGCCCTGGCCAGCCCGGCCGGATGGGCCGTTCGAACCATTCACGTTCCGTGAGGAACGGCCGATGGAGCCAGCGTTCGATGCCGTGGAGCCGAGAGAGGACCCGATGCAGCTAGCCCACCATCGACGGACCGGCGCGTTCCGGGGTTCGGCCCGTGATCGCTCGCTCGGGGCCGTGTTGGTCGAGGCGGCCTTCGTCACGCCCGTGTTCATGATGATGGTCCTCGGGATCATGGAGATGGGCCTGGCCATGAACGACAAGCTGGCCATCGCCCACACCGTGCGGGCGGGCACCCGCGTCGCCAGCGCCTCCGGCAACGACTCCTACGCCGACTACGGGATCATCCAGGCGGTCCGCCGCGAGGCCGCCGCCCTGCCCGACACCAGCATCATCCGGGTCGTCGTCTACCGGGCCAGCCGCTTCGGTGAGGCGCCGCCGCAGGCCTGCATGAACGGCACGCCGCTGGCCCCCGCCAACGCCACCGCCCCGGCCTGCAACGTCTACGTCCCGAGCCAGTTCGACGACGTGAAGTCCCGATGGGCCTGCAACGTGGCCGAGAGCCTCGACAAGTACTGGTGCCCGACCTCGCGGATCACCTCCCGATCGGTGGGCCCCAACTACGTCGGCGTGTGGATGAAGGTCGAACACCACTGGATCACCCAGCTCTTCGGCGACACCGCCATCCTCACCGACCAGTCCGTGATCCGCCTCGAGCCGAGGACCAAGTGAGGCTCTCCCACCGCCCCCGGTTCGCGCCCGGTCGCCGAGGCCACGAGCGGGGCGCGGTGCTCGTCGAGTTCGCCTGCGTCGCCATCTTCCTCGTCACCCTGCTGGCCGGCGCCTTCGACTTCGGCATGGCCTGGCGGGCGGCGCTGGCCGTCACCGAGTCGGCGCGCGCCGGCGCCCGTGTCGGCTCCAGCAGCGGCAACAACGTCGCCGCCGACCGCGAGCTCCTCCTCAGCACCCAGGCCGCCCTGTCGTCGAGCGGGATGCTCGACGACGTCCAGCGGGTGATCGTCTTCAACGCCACCAACGTCTCGAAGGTCCCGGTCGCCTGCAAGACCGGGACGGGCACCGGCCAGTCCTGCAACGCCCTCACGGGCACCCAGTTCAGCAACCTGACCGGGACCTCGGCCCTCGACACCAATGGCTGCATCGTCGACTCCGCCCGCAAGGGCTACTGCCCCAAGCTCCGCAACAACGTCCAGCTGACGGCCCACTACGTGGGCATCTGGGTCCAGGTCCAGTACCACTACGAGTTCGGCCTGCTCGGCTCGGTCAAGACGATCGAGCGCACGGCCATCATGCGGATCGAGCCACCGTGACCTCGACGTCCGCACCGACCCGGGCCGGCGCGCCCGGCCCGATCCCCGCCCCGCCCCGGAGGCCCGTCATGTCCCTGTCGCACCACCGGCCCGCCCGCCGCCCGCGCCCCGGCGCACCCCGTCGCGACCACGGCTACGTGCTGGCCAAGTTTGCGATCCTGCTGGTGCCGCTGCTGTTGATGACGGGTCTCTCGGTCGACGTGGGCTACTGGTACAACCGGGCCGCCGACATCCAGAAGGCGGCCGACGCCGCCGCCCTCGCCGGGGTGGTCTGGCTCCCGGACCTGGCCACCGCCAAGGACAACGCCAGGGTGGCGGCGGCCAAGAACGGCTTCGTGGACGGCGTCGACGGCATCACCCTCACCATCGAGCCGGCCGGCGACCGCCGCCTGCGCGTCAGCATCAGGGACGAGTCCGTCGGCAGCTTCTTCTTCCTGAGCCTGGGTGGACGCGAGATCGACATGACCCGCGAGGGCCTGGCCGAGTACGTCCTCCCCGTCCCCTTGGGCAGTCCGTACAACTTCTTCGGGATGGGCGGGCTGACCTCCAGCACCCCGGGCTCGCCGCTCGCCAGCCCGACGGTCATCTACCAGTCGGTCAACCCGTCGTGCACCAGCAAGGTCAACGGCGACCGCCACCAGAGCCTCCACTTCAGCACGACGACCTCGCTGTCCTCGTGCGACAGCGTGCCGAGCAACGACGACTACCGCACCCAGGGCTACGAGCTCTACGTCGAGGCCAAGGCGGGCCGGACCGACAACATCGACGTCGAGCTCTACGACCCGCGCTACAGCGAGGCCGTCGCCACCTACCAGGTGCCCGACGGCGAGGACTGCGTGACGACGCCGATCTACAGCCCGAGCTCGACCACCTGGACCACCGGAACGGCCAGCACCGCGGCCATCTTGGCCGGGCCCGCCCAATACCAGACCCGCACCTCGACCACCGGCAGCTTCAGCACCACCACGAACACCATCAACTGGGGCCAGTCCACGTCGGTCACCGACTCCCGGCTCATCCGCTACCGCGTCGCCGCCACCTGGACCCCCGGCGCCATCACCTGGACGACGTCGTCCAGCAGCTCGAACGTCACGGTCACCGGGCCGGCCGTCTACCAGACCCGCACCTCGACCTCGAACAGCTACAGCACGACGGCCGTCACCTACTTGGCCGAGGGCGCCACCGTCACCCGGGCCGCGAACCTGATCCAGTACCGACGGGCGGTGCTGAACAGCAACACGACCTGCACGCCCCTGTTCAAGACGGTCAACGAGCCGTTCATCGACTCGAAGCGGCAGAGCATCAACGAGAGCTTCAACTTCTCGCTCTACGCCGCCGACGCCACGCCGCTGACCGACACCGACAACCCCCTGGTGACCGGGTGCTCGAAGAGCTACGCCAGCGGCACCGCCTTCGACAACCCGTCGACGCCCTACCTCGGCAGCGTCCGCTGGAACAAGCTCTGCACCATCACCCCGACGATGCCGTCGGGCCGCTACGTCCTGCGGGTGCACAACGGCACCGGCGGCCTCGGGGCGGACGGGTCCAACCAGTGGGGCCTGGTGGCGAAGTACGCCAACGCGACCGGTGACGGGCTCTGCGACGGCCGGGCCAACGCCATGTGCCCCCGGGTGTACGGCAAGGACGCCATCTCGGTCTACGCCAACACCGCCTCCGCCACCGCCGCCTTCTTCCTGGCCGAGATCGACGGCGAGCACAACGGCAAGACGCTCGAGCTCGAGCTCTGGGACCCGGGCGAGGGCGGCTCGAAGCTCGAGATCCTGCGGCCGAACGGCGCCGGGTGGTCGGTGTCCAACTTCAGCTGGACCTCCTTCGACGACAACGGCGTGCAGACGGAGAACTCCGGGACCGTGGCGTCGGTGGACATCGCCAACCCGGCGAACCGCTTCAACGGCGAGCTCCTGCGCATCCGGATCCCGCTGACCAACTACACGCCACTGGCCACCAACAAGTGGTGGAAGATCCAGTACACGTTCGCCACCTCCGTGACGGACCGCACCACGTGGTCGGCCAAGGTGGTCGGCGACCCGGTGCACCTCCTGGAGGAGGAGGCCGGGTAGGTCGTCCCGTAGCCTGGGCCGTCGTGTCCGGGTTCGTCGACGAAGCGCAGCTGAACGTCAGGGGCGGCGACGGGGGAGCCGGCGCCGTCTCGATCCGGCGCGAAGCCCACGTGCCCCTCGGCGGGCCCGACGGCGGCAACGGCGGCGACGGCGGCTCGGTGTGGCTGGTGGCCGATCACAACGTGGCCTCGCTGCTGGCCTTCAAGGACCACCCCCACCGGCGCGCCGGCTCCGGCACCCACGGGAGCAGCAAGAGGAAGAACGGCCGGTCGGGCGAGGACAACGTGGTCCACGTCCCGCCGGGCACGATCGTCCGGGCCCAGGACGGCGCCCTGCTGGCCGATCTGGTGCACACCGGCGACCGCTGGCAGGCCGCCCGGGGCGGCCAGGGCGGCCGGGGCAACGCCAGCTTCCTGTCCAACCGGCGGCGGGCGCCCAACTTCGCCGAGCAGGGCGAGGCCGGTGAGCAGCGCTGGCTCGAGCTCGAGCTCAAGCTCATGGCCGACGTGGCCCTCATCGGGTTCCCCAACGTGGGCAAGAGCACCCTCATCTCCCGCATCTCGGCGGCCAAGCCCCGGATCGCCGACTACCCGTTCACGACGCTCGAGCCCAACCTGGGCGTCGTGCGCGTCGACGACGGCCGCGAGATCGTGGTCGCCGACATCCCCGGTCTCATCGAGGGCGCCAGCGAGGGCAAGGGCCTGGGCCTCCAGTTCCTGCGTCACGTCGAGCGGGCCCGGGCCCTGGTGGTGCTGCTCGACCTGGCCCCCGTGGCGATGGCGCCACCGGCCGAGCAGGCCCGGGTGCTGCTGGCCGAGCTGGGGGCCTTCCGGCCCGACCTGCTCGATCGGCCCCGGCTGGTCCTCGGCTCCCGCGCCGACATGGCCGAGGGCGGCACCCCCGACGCCGTCGAGGGCGTCGACGTCGACCTGATCGTCTCGGCCGTCACCGGCGCCGGCCTGCCCCACCTGGTCGGAGCCATGGTCCGCATCGTCGACGAGGCGCGGGCGGCCGAGGCCGTGACCGACGGCTTCGTCGTCCACCGGCCGGCGCCGTCCGGCGTCTCGGTGGTGCGCGACGAGGACGGCACCCTGCGGGTCGTGGGCCGGCCGGCGGAGCGGACGGTCTCCCTGTCCGACGTGACCACGGCCGAGGCCCAGGCCTACATCACCGACCGGCTCGAGCGCCTCGGCGTGCCCAAGGCCCTGGCC
>DASYLG010000463.1:0-13389 GCA_036009685.1 Iamia sp.
CGGTGTGGGCTCGCTGGCCGGGCCCATCGACACCGAGCCGGCCGAGCACGACGCCCCCGAGCACCGCGGTGCGACCGGCCACGACACCCCCGCCGAGGAGGGGGGCCACGCCGGCCACCCGGCCGACGAGGGCGCGCCGCTGCCGGTCGACGCCGAGGCATCCGGCACCTCGGCCACCCAGGACGGCTATCACCTGGTGCTCGATCCCACCGAGGACGAGATCCGCTTCCGGGTCCTCGATCCCGAGGGCGCTCCCGTGGTCGAGACCGTGGTCCTCCACGAGCGTCCCCTCCACCTGATCGTCGTCGGGCGCGACCTGGTCGGGTACGCCCACGTCCATCCCGAGGTCGACGCCGACGGCACCTGGTCGGTGGCCCGTCCGGATCTGGCCCCCGGCTCGTACCGGGTGGTGGCCGACCTCCAGCCCGTCGGCGGGCCCGAGCTGGCCCTGGCGGGCGATCTGACCGTGCCCGGCACCGTCGCCCCCGTCGTCGTCCCCGAGCCGTCGACCACGGCGACCGCCGACGACCTCACCGTCGCCTTCGAGGGCCGCCCAGAGGTCGGGGAGGTCGAGCTGGCCTTCACCGTGACCCGCGATGGCGAGGGGGTCGAGCCCGACCCGTATCTCGGCGCCCGGGGCCACCTCGTCGCCTTCCGGGGCGACGACCTGGCCTACTCCCACGTCCACCCGCACGAGGACGCGACCGGCCCGGTCCGGTTCACGGCCTCGTTCCCCACCGCCGGGCTCTACCGCCTGTTCCTCGACCTCCAGGTCGACGGCGTGGTCCGCCCGTTCGGCTTCACCGTGGAGGTGCCCGGCCATGAGCACTGAGACCGACACCCGTCAGGTCGACCTGGCCATCACCGGGATGACGTGCGCCTCGTGCGCCGCCCGGGTCGAGAAGAAGCTCAACCGCCTCGACGGCGTCACCGCCTCGGTCAACTACGCCACCGAGCAGGCCCGGGTCACCGTGGAGGGCGACGTCAGCGACGCCGACCTGGTCGCCACCGTCGAGGCCACCGGCTACGGCGTCGTCCCGCCCGCCCCCCTGCCCGACGAGCACGGCGACGCCCACGATCCGACCGACCACATGGATCACGACGTCGCCCCGATCGACGTCCTGCGTCAGCGGCTGGTCGTCTCGGCCGCCCTCGCCGTGCCCGTCATTGCCATGGGGATGTGGCCCCGCCTGCAGATCGACGGGTGGCAGTGGCTCTCGCTCACCCTGGCCGCCCCGGTGGCGATCTGGGGGGCGTGGCCGTTCCACCGGGCCACGGCGACCAACCTCCGCCACGGCGCCGCCACCATGGACACGCTCGTCACCGTCGGCATCCTGGCCGCTCTGGGCTGGTCGCTCTACGCCCTGCTGATCGGCGACGCCGGGGTCATCGGCCTGACCCACGGGTTCTCGATCCGGCCCGAGCGGGGGATGGCGTCGAGCCAGATCTACCTCGAGGTCGCCGCCGGCGTCACCACCTTCCTGCTGGCCGGGCGCTACGCCGAGGCCAGGGCCAAGGCCCGCTCGGGCGATGCCCTCCGCGCCCTGCTCACCCTGGGCGCCAAGGACGTCGCCGTCCTGCGGGACGGGTCCGAGGTGCGGATCCCGATCGGCGACCTGGCCGTGGGCGATCGCTTCGTGGTGCGCCCGGGCGAGAAGGTCGCCACCGACGGCACCGTCGTCGAGGGCACCTCGGCCATCGACGCCTCGCTGCTCACCGGCGAACCCGTCCCGGTCGAGGTCGGACCGGGCGACGCCGTCACCGGCGCCACCGTCAACGCCGGGGGGCGGCTGGTGGTCGAGGCCACCCGCATCGGCTCGGACACCGCCCTGGCCCAGATCGCCCGTCTGGTCACCGACGCCCAGACCGGCAAGGCCCAGGTCCAGCGGCTGGCCGACCGGGTTTCGGGGGTCTTCGTCCCCGTGGTGATCGCCCTCGCCGCCGCCACCCTCGGCTTCTGGCTCACCGCGGCCACCACCGACAGTGCCGCCGTCGCCTTCACCGCCGCCGTGGCCGTGCTGATCATCGCCTGCCCCTGCGCCCTGGGCCTGGCCACCCCCACCGCCTTGATGGTGGGCACCGGCCGGGGGGCCCAGCTGGGCATCCTCATCAAGGGCCCGGAGGTCCTGGAGTCCACCCGCCGGGTCGACACGGTCGTGCTCGACAAGACGGGCACGGTGACCACCGGCGAGATGGCGCTCGTCGACGTGGTCGTGGCCGAGGGCGTGTCCGAGGACGAGACCCTCCGGCTGGCCGGCTCGGTGGAGGACGGCTCGGAGCACCCCATCGGGGCGGCCATCGCCGCCGGCGCCCGGGAGCGGGGCATCGCCCTCGCCCCGGTCGAGTCGTTCGCCAGCACCCAGGGCCTGGGCGTCACCGGTGTGGTCGACGGCCACGCCGTGGTCGCCGGGCGGGAGCGGTTCCTGGCCGACTGGTCGCTCCCGCTGCCGGCCGACCTGGCCGCCGCTCGGGACGCCGCCGAGACGCTCGGGAACACACCGGTCCTGATCGGCTGGGACGGCGCGGCGCGCGCCGTGGTCGTCGTGTCCGACACGGTGAAGGACACGTCGGCCGAGGCCGTCGCCCGGTTCGTCGCCCTCGGTCTCCGCCCGGTGCTGCTCACCGGGGACAACGAGCGGGCCGCCCGCCACGTCGCCGCCCAGGTCGGCATCGACGAGGTGGTGGCCGAGGTGCTGCCGGCCGACAAGGTCGACGTCGTCCGCCGGCTGCAGGACGAGGGCCGGGTCGTGGCCATGGTGGGCGACGGGGTGAACGACGCCGCCGCCCTGGCCCAGGCCGACCTGGGCCTGGCCATGGGCACCGGCACCGACGTGGCCATCGAGGCCAGCGACATCACCCTCGTGCGGGGCGACCTCCGCGCCGCCGCCGACGCCATCCGTCTCAGCCGCCGGACCCTGGCGATCATCAAGGGCAACCTGTTCTGGGCCTTCGCCTACAACGTGGCCGCCCTGCCCATCGCCGCCGCCGGGCTGCTGAACCCGATGCTCGCCGGGGCCGCCATGGCCTTCAGCAGCGTGTTCGTGGTGACCAACAGCCTCCGCCTGCGCCGGTTCCAGCCGGCGGGCAAGGTAGGGGCATGACCGACCTCGCCACGCGCGCCTCCGAGCTCCTCCGGCTGCACCACACCGGCAGCACCCTCGTCCTCCCCACCGTCTGGGACGCCTGGTCGGCCCGGGCCGTCGTCGCCGCCGGCTTCCCGGCCCTCAGCATCGGGAGCCACCCGCTCGCCGACTCGCGGGGTCAGGCCGATAACGAGGGCATGACCCTCGACGACGCCCTCGACGGGATCAGCCGGGTCACCGGGGCGGTCGACGTCCCCGTCACCGCCGATGTCGAGTCGGGCTACGACACCCCGGCGGCCGAGCTGGTCGAGCGGGTGCTCGCCGCCGGTGCCGTGGGGATCAACGTCGAGGACACCGTGCACCGCGAGGGCCGGATGCGGGCGCCGCAGGAGCACGCCGACTACATCGGCGCCCTGCGCGCCGCCGCCGACGAGGCGGGGGTCGAGCTGGTGATCAACGCCCGCACCGACGCCTTCTTCGGGACGACCCAGGTGTTCGACGACCCGCTGGCCGAGGCCATCACCCGCCTGAAGCTGTGCGAGGAGGCCGGCTCCCGGTGCTCGTACCCGGTCAAGGCGCCCGACGCCGACGCCCTGCGCACCCTGGTGGGCGAGCTCTCCGGCCCCGTGAACACGATCGCCCACCCGGTGAACGGATCCTCGGCCGGCTCGCTCGACGATCTTCGGACGCTCGGCGTCCACCGCGTCACCTTCGGTCCGCTGCTCCAGATGGCCCTGACCGAGAAGGTGACCGAGCTGGTCACCCCCTGGCTCTGACCGGGGACGTGACCGCCGACGAGCCGTGAGGGTGGGTTCGCTGTCTGCTCGACCGGGTCGGGCAGGGATCTCGTCTGGTGCTCCCGCCGCCGCCGAGCTCGGCTGCGCACTGGAGGGGCCCTACGGGCGGGCCGGCGTGCTCCGCCCAGTTCGGCGAGGGCTGGCCGGTCCTGGGTCGGCAGTTGGCACCCTGTTCCGGCTTCCGTCCTGGTCAATGGCCCGGGGCTCGGGCGTCACCTTGGTCGGGCGGGCGCGGGCGGGGACGTGCCGGGGTTGGCGGGTCACCGGGGTCGCTCCGAACCCGGCTTCGCCCCCGGAGGCCTGCGGCGCCCGGGGCTGCGCCCGGTTCGGACTCGCTGGGGTGACGCCGGGCTTCTGTTCGGCGGCGGCGGGCGCACCAGACGAGATCCCGGCGCCACGAGGTCGAGCAAGCGCCGAGGCCACACTCACGGCTCGTCGACGGTCACGTCCCTGTGTAGCGGGCGACGAGCTGGGCTCCGATCTCGGCGAGACGGGCACGGGCGGGGGCGGGGGCGGTGATCTCGAGCTGGCCGCCGTAGCCCGCCAGCTGGTCGACCACCGCCTCCCACGACGGGCCGCCGACGGTGACGGCGATGCGGCCGTCGGGCCGGGGCGGGGCGTCGTCGTGGACGACGAGGTTGGTGCCCCAGTGGAATCGCAGGGGGCCGACCAGGCCGGGATCGGCCAGCGCCTCCACCCCGGCGGCGGTGCGGCGCTCGTCCATCTCGGCCACGACCTCGGCCCACGTCTCGGCCAGGTCGAACCCGACGGGCCGCTCGGCCGGCTCGTCGGTGCGGACGACCGTCCTGACGCGCCACACCCGGAAGGTCCGCACGCCCTTGTCGGTGCCGGCGATCAGGTACCAGGTGCGGCCCTTCTGCACGAGGCCGAGCGGGCTGACCGTGCGCTGGCTCTCGACCCGCTCGCGGTTGGCGTAGCCCAGCTCGACCTTGATGCCGTCGACGACCGCCCGCTGCAGCTCGTCGAGGAAGGGCGGCGGGGCGGCCGGCCGGTCGCCCCAGCTGGCGGGGTCGAGCATCACCGCCGAGGCCGCCGCCTCGGCGTCGGCCCGGAACGTCTCGGGCAGCGCCTGGACCAGCTTGCGCAGCGCCGACTTGGCCTCGGGCGTGGCCGCCGAGGAGGGCCCGGCGACCAGGAACAGGGTGCGGGCCTCGGCCGAGGTGAGGCCCGACAGGTCGGTGCGGGCGCCGCCGAGCAGCGACCAGCCCCCGCCCCGCCCGGCCTGGGAGTAGACGGGGATCCCGGCCATGCCGAGCGCCTCCAGGTCGCGGCGGGCGGTGCGCTCGGAGATCTCCAGCTCCTCGGCCACCTCGGCGGCCGTGACGCGGCCCTTGGACTGCAGCAGCAGGAGGGTGGCCACGAGGCGGTCGGCGCGCACGGTGCGAGTGTCGCACCCCAAACCGGCCAGGACCTGGCCACTTCAGGGTGGGATGCTCCGCAGGTGGCCGCCCCGACGCCCCCGACCATGACCCGCCGCCGGCTCAACCGGGCCCTCCTCGCCCGGCAGGATCTGCTGGCGCGGGTCGACCGCCCGGTGCCCGACGAGATCGCCCACCTCGTCGGCCTCCAGGCCCAGGAGCCGCTCGACCCCTACACCGGGCTGTGGTCGCGGCTCGAGGGCTTCGACCCTCACGACCTCGGCCGCCGGATCGAGGACCGCAGCCTCGTCCGGCTGGTCACGTGGCGGGGCACGGTCCACCTCCACACCGCCGCCGACGCCCTCGTCGTCCGCCCCCTGGTCGGGGATCTGATGGCGCGGCGGGTCTCGCCCGGCAACGTGTTCGGTCGGGCCGTGGCCGGGCTCGACCTCGACGCCATCCTGGCCGACGTCTGGGCCTGGATCGGCGAGGCGCCCCGCACCGGGGCCGAGGTCAGGACCCGGGTGGCCGACGCCGGCAGCCCCGACCTCGACCGTCTGGTCGACGTCATCAAGTACGCCCTCCCCACCGTCCAGGTCCCGCCCCGGGGGGTGTGGGGCCGGACCGGCCAGGCCCGATGGGCGCCGCTCGACCAGTGGCTGGGCCGCCCGCTCGCCGAGGTCGGCCCGGCCGACGAGGACGCCGTGATCCTCCGCCACCTCGCCACCTTCGGCCCGGCCAGCGCGGCCGACATCGCCACGTGGTCGGGGTGGACCGGCGTGCAGGCCAAGCTCGACCGCCTGGCCGACCGGCTGGTGACCTACCGCCACGAGGAGACGGGGCGGGTGCTGGTCGACCTCCCCGACGCGCCCGTGCCCGACGCCGACGTCCCGGCTCCGGTCCGGTTCCTCCCCGAGTTCGACAACGCGGTGCTGAGCCACGCCGACCGCAGCCGCATCGTCCCGCCGGAGCTGGGCTCGCACCACGTGCTCGGCCTCGATCCGCGCCCCCGGGTGGTGCTGGTCGACGGGATGGTCGCCGGGCTCTGGCGGATCGACCGCGCCGGCGACCGGGCCCGTCTCGTGCTCCGGCCCCTGACCCGGTGGACGCGGGCCCAGACCGCGGACGCCACCCACGAGGGCGCCGCCCTGCTGGCCCTCCACGTCCCCGACGCGACGGGCGACGTCGAGGTGGTCCGGCCAGCCTGAGGCGTCAGCGGCCGCGGTAGGCCGAGGGGGGCAGGCCGGTGACCGAGCGGAAGGCGGCGCCGAAGGCGCTGGCCGTGGCGTAGCCCACGTCGCCGGCGATGGCGGCGACGGGCCGGTCGGTGAGCAGCAGCCGGAGGGCGGCGGCGACCCGGGCGCGGGTGCGCCACTCCTGGAAGCCGAGCCCCGTCCCGGTGCGGAAGGCCCGCTGGAGGGTGCGATCGCTGGCGCCCACGACCCGTCCCCACGCCACCAGCGTGCGCCCGTCGGTGGAGTCGGCCAGCAGCGCCTCGGCCACCCGCCGGGCCCGGTCGTCGCCGGGCAGCGGGAGGTCGAGCACGTCGGCGTCCACCGGTCGGAGGGCGTCGAACAGCACCGCCTCGGTCCGGGTCCGGGCGCCGTCCACCAGGCCGGCGTCGAGCAGCCGGTCGACGAGCAGGGCGACGAGGGCGTCGACGCCGACGACCGTGGTGCGGTCCCACCCGATCGGGCACCGGGCCGGGTCGAGCCACAGCGTCGTCATCTCGGCGGCGCCGAGGGAGCCGACGCTGTGGTGGACGCCGGCGGGGATCCACAGCGCCCGGTCGGGCAGGACGATCCACGTCCGCCCCTCGGCCTCCAGGGCGAGGGCACCCCCGGCGGTGGCCAGGCTGAGCTGGTGGGCGTGGTGGCGGTGCGACGGGACCTGCACGGCCGACGGGAACGGCCACGTGGTCACGATCGTGCCGTGGCCCGTCGTGGTGCGGACGGGGTCGAGGGCTTGTCCGGTTGGCGCTATGGCCTGTCACGCTACCCCGTTCCCGACGACGGACGCGGGCCGTACCGTCGCCGCCATGAACGAGGGACACGACATCTGCGACAGCCCGGAGTGGCGGGACACGGTCCGCGACCAGATCATCCCGTGGGCGCAGGCGGCGGTGGACCTGGGCGACGACGTGCTGGAGGTCGGGCCCGGGTTCGGCGCCACCACCGACGTCTTCCGCCAGCAGGTCACCCGGCTGACCTCGGTCGAGATCGACCCGGTGCTGGCCGGCCGTCTCGCCGACCGGCTGGCCGGCACCAACGTGACGGTGGTCGAGGGCGACGCCACCGCCCTCGATCTGCCCGATGGCCGCTTCACCGGAGCGGTGTGCTTCTCGATGCTCCACCACGTGCCCACCCCGGAGCTCCAGGACCGGATCTTCGCCGAGGTGGCGCGCGTGCTCCGGCCCGGGGCCCCGTTCGTGGCGTCGGACAGCGTGCACCGGGCCGACCTGGAGGCCTTCCACGAGGGCGACACCTACCTGCCCCTCGACCCCGGCGAGGTGGCCGACCGGCTGGTGGCCCAGGGCTTCGTCGCCGTGGTCGTCGACGCCCACGAGTACGGCTGGGCCGCCCGCGCCCACACCCCCACCTGACCGGACGCTCACGACCGCTGGCCTCCCACCGATGGCAGTGCGAGGATGCCCCGGCGCGGCCGGGGGGTCGGGCCGGAGGAGCGGGGACATGAGGACGATGCGCACGGTGGTGGCCGCGCTGGCCCTGGCGACGGTGGTCGCCGGCTGCGGTCGGGGTGACGGCACCGAGGAGGTGGCAGTCGTCCGCGACCTCGACCTGATGCAGGGCGTCGAGGCCGCCGGCTCGGCCCGCATCGCCGTGACCGTCGACATCGAGCTGACCGAGCCGGACATGGGTGACCCCGACGACGGCGACGACGAACCGTCGGCGGTGCGGATCCAGGGCACGGGCGAGGGCGTCATGGCCTTCCCCGACGGCGACCTCGATCTGGCGACCGAGGCCACCATCGAGGGCGAGGGGGTGGCGAACCCGGCGGCCGGCGTCGTCCAGCGCTCCGAGACGCGCCGGGTCGACGGCCGCACGTGGGTGCGGCTGTGGGACGGGGACGACGAGCCTCCGGCCTGGTTCGAGATGCCGGCCTCCGGCAACGACAGCCTCCTGGGGAGCGGGCTGCTGGCCCAGGACCCGGCCGCCGTCCTGGCCCGCCTGCGCGACGAGGCCCGCGCCTTCACCGAGATCGGGCCCGACGAGGTGCGGGGCGACGCCACGACGCACCACCGCGCCGAGGTCGATCGAGAGGCGATGGACGGCGGGCTGGGCCTGTGGGGCGCCGACGCCGGCGACGAGGTCTCCGTCGACGTCTGGATCGACGACCAGGACCGCCTCCGGCGGGTCGAGGCCGGGGGGCTGGCGCTCGAGCTGTGGGACTTCGGCGTGGCGGTCGACGTCGAGGTGCCCGAGGACGTCCAGGATCCATCGGACCTGTCGGACCTGTCGGACCTGTCGGACCTGTCGGACATGGACGGTGCCTTCGACGCCATGGAGGAGGCCCTGCCCCAGGTCGAGGGGGAGTGGTCCGAACCGGCGACCGGGACCACGTCCGGCGCCGAGTGGTCGGTCTTCGCGGCGCCCGGGTCCATGGACGGCGTGGCGACGACGTGTCGGACCTTCGAGATCGGTGACGATGCGACGGCGGAGCTGCCGGCGGCGCTCGGCGAGCTGCCGGTGGCGATGCACGGCGTGACCTTCGCGACCTGTGGCAACGGCGCCGTCGCCGCCACCATCGGCGGGTTCGTCGCCGACCCCGGCGTGCAGGTGCTGATCCCGATGGCCGACGACGGCCCGGCGCTGGTCGCCTTCGTCGTCGCCCCCGACCGCGCCGGCGGCGGCATCCGGCTGGTGCGCGACGGCGCCGATCCCGTCGACCTGGACGTCGACGCCACCGGCGTCGCCGTGTGGGACGGCACCGGGTCGCCGGCGGTCACGGCTGTGGAGCTGGACGGGGGCGCCGTCACCTGCGGCTTCATCGACGTCCCGGGCATCCCCGGTGCGATCGACGATGGTGGCTTCACCCCCGGGGATCCGCTGGGCATGGCGGGTGTCGCCGTCGAGGCCTGCGCGCCGCGCTGACCGGCTAGCAAGGACCCCGTGGGACCGGACCGGTGGTACGAGCCCATGGCGGCCACGCTGGCCCCCGATGCCCGCCTCCCGACCGGCGACGCGGACTGGGTGTTCGAGCACAAGCTCGACGGCGTCCGGGTGCTGGCCTGGGTGGTCGACGGCGCCGTCACCCTCCTGTCCCGCAACCGGATCCACCAGGAGGACGTCTACCCCGAGGTCGTCGACGACCTGGCCGACGCGGTGATGGCCGACGCCGTGATCGACGGCGAGGTGGTCGCCTACGACGACGACGGTCGGGCCACCTTCAGCCGCCTCCAGCAACGCATCCACGTGCACAGCGAGGCCCGGTCGCGCCGCTCGCCGGTGCGCGTCACCTTCGTCGCCTTCGACCTGCTGTGGGTCGCCGGGCGCGACGTGCGCGACCTCCCCTTGCGCGATCGCAAGACCCTCCTGGCCCAGGTCCTCGACCCCGACGGGGCCGTCGAGCAGGCCGAGGCCCTCGCCGGCGACGGCACCGACCTGCTCGAGACGGCCCGGGACCAGGGATGGGAGGGCCTGATCGCCAAGCGGGTCGACAGTCGCTACCAGGGCCGGCGGAGCCGCGACTGGCTCAAGCTCAAGGTGGTGCGCGAGCAGGAGATGGTGATCGTGGGCTTCACCCCGCCGTCGGGTGGACGGGTGGCGATCGGGGCCCTGCTGCTCGGGTACCACGACGACACCGGTCTGCGGTACGGCGGCAAGGTCGGCACCGGGTTCACCGAGCGCATGCTGCGCGACCTCAAGCAGCGGCTCGAGGCGATCGAGGTCGACGCCGCCCCGGTGTACGACCCGCCCCGGCTGAAGGACGCCCGCTGGGTCCGTCCCGAGCTGGTGGCGCAGGTCGGCTATGGCGACTGGAGCACGGCCGGGCGGCTCCGCCACCCGCGGTACTTCGGGTTGAGGACCGACAAGGACCCCGCCGACGTGGTGCGCGAATGACGCCGGGAACCTCTGGGGTGCCGCGGGGATAGGCGGGTGTCCCATCGCCCGCAGGAGCCGCCATGACCGAACTCGCCCCCGAGCCCGACCCGCCCGACGACGCCGAGCTGTGGCGTCGCATCCGGGCCGACGACGCCGACGCCTTCGGGCTCCTCTTCGCCCGTCACGGCCCCCGCATCCACGGCTACGTCCTGCGCCGCAGCGGTGACCCGACCGTCGCCGAGGACGTCACCGCCGTCGTGTTCCTCGAGGCCTGGCGCCGCCGCGGCAGCGTCACCCTCGATCAGCCCTCGGCCCTGCCCTGGCTGTACGGCGTGGCCGGCAACGTGACCCGCCGGTGGCACCGCAGCCGCCGGCGTCACCACGCCGCCCTGGCCCGGCTGTCGAGCCTGCCGCCCCGCCACCCCGAGCTGGTGGAGGTGCAGGCCGAGGCGGCCGAGCGCTCCCGCACCGTGCTCCGCCAGATCGAGGGCCTGCCCCGCCGGGAGCGCGACGTCCTCGTCCTCTCCGTCTGGGAGGGCCTGTCCCACCACGAGATCGCCCTCGCCCTCGGCATCGCCCCCGGCACGGTCAAGTCCCGCCTCAGCCGGGCGCGCGCTCGTCTCGACCCCGATGCCCCCGCCCCACCGCCCCTCACCCCACCCACCCCCCTCGCCATCCTGGAGACCCCGTCATGACCTCGACCCCCACCCTCGACACCCAGCGCACCGACCAGCTCCGGTCCTTCCTCACCGTCGAGGCGGCGGCCGACGCCGCCCGCCGCCCTCCCGTCCTCACCCCGGCTCGCCGCCGCGTCGTCGTCGGCGCCGCGGCCGCCCTGCTCCTCGCCGGCGGGCTCGTCGGTGCCCAGTCCGTCGGCGGCTCGGCCCCGGCCGCCATCGCCGTCGAGGTGGACGGCGAGTGGACCACCATCCGCCTCGTCGACATCGACGCCGACCCCGATGCCGTCGTGGCCGACCTCATCGCCGCCGGCTTCGACGCCGAGCGCCAGACGCTCGAGGTCATCACCGTCGACGGCGACGACGTCCTCGTCGGCACGGAGGACGACGCCGCCGTCGGGGCGCGAGGGTTCGTCACGATCGGCGCCGGCGAGGGAGGCGAGCGGGGCCTGGTCGGCCTCTCGGTCACCCTGCCCGAGGACGTGGCGCCGTCGAGCGCACCCGCCGAGGCCGGGAGGATCATCGAGACCGACCCCGTCCCCTTCCAGGCGGGTGCCGGCGGCCTGTCGGTGGTCGACGAGGACCTCCTCGACGCCGGCGTGCGCTTCGAGGACGACGGCGGCGTCTCGATCCGCACCGGCACCGACGCCACGATCGTCGTGTCCACCGAGTCCTGACCCCAGCCGTTCCGTGGCGCGAACCCACCGGACCGGTGGTTCTCCGCACACGGAACGGCTCGATCGGCGTGGCTACCGTGCCGGGGTGGCCGGTGACCTCCCCTTCGACCCCATCGAGGAGGCCGACCGGCAGTGGCGGGCCCACGGCTGGGGCGACGCCGCCCCGGGCATGGGCGTGGTCACGTCGATCATGCGGGCCCAGCAGGTGCTGCTGGCCCGGGCCGACGCCGTGCTCGGCACCTTCGGTCTGACGTTCGCCCGCTTCGAGGTGCTGACCCTGCTCTCGTTCACCCGGGAGGGGTGCTTGCCCATGGGCAAGCTGGGATCCCGGCTCCAGGTGCACCCGGCCAGCGTCACCAGCGCGGTGGACCGGTTGGAGCGCCAGGGGTTCGTCCGGCGGGAGGCCCACCCCACCGACGGGCGGGCGACGCTGGCGGTCCTCACCGACGAGGGCCGGGCCGTGGCCGCCGACGCCGCCGTCCGGCTCAACGGCGAGCTGTTCGCCGAGCTGGACCTGACCGAGGCCGAGGCCGCCACCCTCTTCACCCTCGTGGCCCGCCTCCGGGCGTGACCGGTCGGCGTCGGGCTCAGGAGAGCAGGCGGCGCTCGGTGACGGCGACGGTGGCGACGAGGGTGAACGCGCTGGCAGCGGCGGCGGTGTCGGCCTCGCGCCAGGCGGCGTCGGTGCGGTCCCGGACCTGCCGGCGGAGCGGGGCCCGGATCCAGTAGCGGGCCGGCCCCAGGGCGAGGAGCAGGGAGCCGATGGAGACGACCACGCTCGGCCCGCCGAGGGGCATGAGGGCAAGGCCCACGAAGGTGCCGGCGATGCACCCGAGGCCGGCGATGGCCCCGCGCCGCACCGTCCTCGCCGTGGCCACGTTCCACCCCGGGTCGTCCCCGGTCGGGCCCCACCGCATGGCCTCGTCGACGGTCGGGCCGATGGCGACCACCCGGCTCTCGTCACGGTCGCGGTCGAGCGGGCCGACCGGGAGCAGGAGGTGGCGGCCGTCGTCGGAGCGGAGGGCGCACGTCCCCTCGCGGCACAGCAGGGTGTACGGCACCCACGGGTCCATCTCGATGGTGACCTTGGCCAGCGGCAGCCGCCCCAGCCGGGCTCCGGTGACCCGATCGTGCACGTCGACGTGGAGGCGCGGCCGCCCCGGTCCGAGCCAGCGCGGACGGATCCACACCGATGCGGACGTCAGGGGCAGGTCGGCCGCGCCCTGGGACGCCGTCGTGGCGCGCCGCCGCCGGAGGTCGCGCAGCAGCGGCCAGCCCCAGACGATGAGGGCGAGGCCGGAGATGACGATCATGACGAGGAGGTACGCCAGGACGGCCGGCCGGTCGGTGCGGGCGGGCACGACCTCACACCGGCAGCGACCCTCGAGACCGACGTCCACGGTCTGGCCCTCGACGAGCTCGCCCTCCCACCGCACGACGTACCGGTTGGGTTGGGGGTGGCCGATCAGGACGACGGTGGCCTCGGCGCCGTCGACGTCGTCGACCACCGCCCGGGCGTCGACCCGGCGTTGGGGGAACCCCAGGAGGAGGAGGGTCACCAGCAGGACGACGAGCAGGACGCCCCTCGTCACGTGGGCGGACAGGGCGGGGGCGGGCGTGACGACCCGGGCCCCCGGCCCTGCGAGGGCCGGGACGGGTCCGGGCGACGGTCCCCAGGCCGGCGGGGCGGGGACGGGCTCGGGCGGCGGTCCC
>DASYLG010000464.1:0-2312 GCA_036009685.1 Iamia sp.
TCAGGCCTGGGCCTCCAGGAGCCGAGCCGCCAGGAGCCGAGCCGCCAGGCGAGGCGACCAGACCAGCACCGTGCCCCCTCCCTTCCGAGGCGAAGCCGAGGGGCGCGCTCGCACGACCCCGTCCTACCCCTCGATCCCGTCCAGCGCCTTGAGGAGCTTGGTGGGGGTGTCCTTGGGCGAGATCTTGGGCCAGGCCTCGAGGATCTTGCCGTCCGGCCCCACCAGGAAGGCGGACCGGATGATCCCCATGTACGTCCGGCCGTAGTTCTTCTTCTCGCCCCAGACGCCGTAGCGCTCGGCGACGGTGTGGTCGGGGTCCGACAGGAGGGTGAAGCCGAGCTCGTACTTCTCGTCGAACTTGGCCAGCTTGGCGGGCTGGTCGGGGCTGATGCCGATGATGACCGCGTCGCCGATGTCGCCGGCCACGTCGCGCAGCCCGCACGACTGGGTGGTGCAGCCGGGGGTGTCGGCCTTCGGGTAGAAGTACACGAGCACGGGGTGACCGGCGTGGTCGGCCAGCTTCACCTTCTGGCCCTTCTGGTCGAGCAGGGTGATGGGGGGCGCCTTCTTGCCGGGCTCAGGGGTTGCCATGACCCGAATCTAGGGCGACGCGGCCTCGGCGTTCACCAGGTGGGCGGCGGCGTTGGTGATGTGGTCGTCCATGGCCTGGCGGACCTCGGCCGGCAGGTCCTCCTCGGCGTCGAGGGCGGCCCGCATGTGGCCCAGCCAGGCGGTGGCGTGGGCCTCGGTGATGGCGAAGGGCATGTGCCGCATCCGCAGGCGCGGGTGGCCCTGCTCGTCGGAGTACTGCACCGAGCCCCCACCCCAATACTGGGCGAAGAAGCCGGCCGTGTGCCGACGGCTGTCGGTGAGGTCCTCGGGGTAGAGGGGCCGAAGGAGCGGGTCGGTCTCGACGGCGTCGTAGAAGCGGTTCACGACCCGGTCGAAGAACGGCCGCCCGCCGACGGCGTCGAACACGGTGGGCAACCGCCCCCGGCTGGGGTCGTTCACGCCGATCTGGACCATCAGGCCTCTCCTGCCGCGGCCTCGGGCGCCGCCGACCGCCGCAGCCCGGGGTGGCCGAAGAAGCCCCCGACCGGGCGGGCGTGGGCGTGGTAGTGGTCGGGGATCTGGCGCATGTCGTCGTCGACGTAGTGCTCGAAGGTGAAGTGCTCGCCCACCACGCCGGCCAGACGGGCGTGGAGCTCGGCCTTGGTCGCCGGGTCCGGCTCCTTCACGTGGGCCCGGAGGACCACCATGGGGACGGTGCAGATGGTGCACTCGGCGATCCAGCAGAGATCGTCGTCGAGGTACCAGGGGCTGAGCTTCTCGGCGCGGCAGAGGGGGCAGTCGCCGGTGGCGGGGGGAGCGGGCACGGAGCCAGGGTACGACGGGTCTAGGTTGCCGACGCCCCCCACCCCGGAAGGAACTCCATGAGCAGCTCCGTCCTCCACCGTCTCCGCGTGGGCCTCGCCGCGCCGGCCGCCCTCGCCCTCGGCCTGGCCGCCTGCGGGGGCGACGGCGACGTGTCGAAGGAGGACCTCTCCTCGGAGCTCCAGGAGGGGGGCGACCTCTCGGAGGCCGAGGCGACGTGCGTGACCGATCGGGTCTTCGACGAGCTCGACCAGGACCAGATCAACGAGCTGTACACCTCGAACGACGACGACGAGGCGCTCGACGCCGAGACCTCCCAGCTCTTCACCACCATCGGGGTGGAGTGCGCCGAGGGCGGGTGAGCCCGCGTCGCCACGCCGGGACGGCCTACGTCGTCACCCCGCCGGGCGGCGAGGGCCCGGGCGTCCTGGTGCTCCACGCCTGGTGGGGCCTGACGCCGTTCTTCAAGGGCGTGGCCGACCGCCTGGCCGACGCCGGCTTCGTCGCCCTCGCCCCGGACCTGTTCGCCGGCGAGACCGCCTCCACCCCCGACGAGGCCGAGGCCCTCCAGGCCGCCTCGAGCGCCAACGAGACGGCGGCGCTGGTGATGTCGGCGGCCGGCGCCCTCCAGGCCCTGCCGGCCGCGAGGGGTCCGGGGGTCGGCATCGTCGGGTTCTCGATGGGCGGCTCGTGGGCGCTGTGGGCCGCCACCCGGATGCCCGAGATCGTCAGCGCCGTCGTCACCTTCTACGGCACCACCGACCTCGACCCCGAGCCGGGCCGGGCCGCCGTCCAGGCGCACTTCGCCGAGCTCGACGAGCTGGTCAGCGATGACGAGAAGGTGACCCTCGAGGCCGAGCTCCGCCTCCTCGGCCGCCAGGTCGAGGTCCACCACTACACCGGCACGGGCCACTGGTTCTTCGAGGAGGATCACGTCG
>DASYLG010000465.1:0-1560 GCA_036009685.1 Iamia sp.
TCGACCTCCTGGCCGAAGTAGAGCATCCCCTCGGAGTCGGCCACGAGCGAGGCATCGGTGTCGTCGCCGCTCCAGAACCGGAAGACCCGCTCGGGCGTGCCGCCGTCCTTCAGCCCCGAGATGTCCCAGCCCTGGAGCAGCCCGCCCGAGTTGCTGAAGTAGACGGTGTCGCCCACGACCACCAGCGAGTTCTCGATGGAGACGTCCTCGCCCCGGCTACCCGAGCCGGACAGGTCGCTCAGCAGTTCGTCGTCCCAGCCCGGGGCGTTGAAGACGATCTCGGGGGCGACCGTGACGAGGCCGTCGTCGCCCATGGCCCGGTTGAGCTTGATGATGAAGAACTGGGAGTTCTCGCCCCCCTCGAACAGGTAGTCGTCGATCACCAGGGGCGAGCTGTCCCAGTCGTCGTTCCACAGCGTCGGCGCCACGTCCTCGGCGTCCATGCTCCAGAGGTCCTCGGGCGCCTCGCGGTCGGTGGCGAGGATGTGGAAGTCGGCCCGGCTGCCGGTGTAGAGCAGCGGGAAGCCGTCGGGGTCGCGGGTGACCGACCCCTTCACGATGTCGCCGATGTCGAACGGCGGGAGGATGTCGGTGCCGTCGTCGGCGTCGAGGAAGTGGACGTTCTTGTCGTAGGCGCCGAAGGCCACCCACGTGCGGTCCGAGTCCGGGTCCTCCCAGACCGACGGCTGGCCGGTCCACCCCGTGCCGCACCAGGTCTTGGCCTCACCACCGACGGAGGACTCGCCGCAGAACCCGCCCTCGGGCGGCAGCTGCCAGAGGATCTCGGGGGCCTCGGGCACGGGCCCCATGCCGTAGTAGGAGCGGGTGGGGTTGCCCCGGAAGGTCAGGAGCCCGTCGACCTCGGCCGTCCACGGGTTGCCGGCCGAGGCCGGGTCGACCCACCCGTCGTAACCGTCATCGTTGGCCAGGGGCCCGCCGTCCGGCACCGACCCGGTGGTGGTGTCGCCGGCGTCGCCCTCGCCGTCGCCGGACCCGTCGCCCCCGTCGTCGGACCCACCGTCGGAGGCGGCCGAGGACTGGCCACCGGTGGAGCGGCCCAGGCCGTCGGTGACCTTGTCCTCCACGCAGGCGAAGAGGACGAGCGACAAGAGGAGCACCACGGCCAGCGAGCGCTGCTGGCGCTGCACCTTGAGGCGCGAGCGGGTGGGGAGGCCCCGCCGGGGACCATCGGCGTACACGGCGAGCCATGCTACGGACGTCCCCGCCGCCGACCGGGGACGGCCCCGCTGTCTCACGAGGTGCCAGGCACCTCGTGAGATTCAGCGGTGTCCCGGGTCAGGCGCCGGCGGCGTACTCCGGGGAGGCGATCAGGAGGGCCACGAGGTCGCCGTCGGCGCCACCCCCGGACAGAACGTCGGTCCACGTCGCCCGCTCGCCGGCGGTGGCGGCCCGGTCGAGCAGCACGAGGTACGAGCGGGTGATGGTGCCGGCGACCCGCGTGCGCGCCCGGTGTTCGGGCGACTCCGAGAACGAGGCCAGGAGCTGGTGCCGGGCCAGCCCGGCGCCGAGACGGCCGACCCAGTAGTCGCGCCCGGAGGC
>DASYLG010000466.1:0-6781 GCA_036009685.1 Iamia sp.
CCCCCGGCGCCTCCGCTCGCTGCGCCCGCTCCGGCGTCGAAGACACGACTGTGCTGTCTGGATCGCTCGCTTCGCTCGCTCACGAGGTCGGGACCCCCTCCGGCTGCTCACCGCGCTGCTCACCCATGCTCGCAGGGAACAGGTGGGCGCGCGGCGACTCGTCGGCGGTGAGGGTCGCGAGCTCCTCGACGACCTTGCGCTGGGCGGCGGTGAGCTTGGTGGGCACGGCCACCTCGACGGTGACGAGCAGGTCGCCCGGCCCGGCCTTGGCCGGCACGCCGCGGCCCTTCACCCGGAAGGTGCGCCCGGTCGGGGTGCCGGCCGGGATGCGCACCGTCACGGTGCCGCCGTGGAGGGTCGGCACCGCGATGTCGGCGCCCAGGACGGCCTCGGGGAAGGTGACGGGCACGGTCAGGGCCAGGTTGGTGCCCTTGACCCGGAACAGGTCGTGGGGCGTGACCCGGCAGACGACGAACAGGTCGCCGGCGGCGCCGCCATCGCGCCCGGGCGCACCCCGGCCCTTCACCCGGATGCGGGTGCCGTCGACGACGCCGGCCGGGATGCGGACCTTGACCTCGCGGGGCCGGCGCTCGATGCCCGAGCCCGCACACGTCGGGCACGGGTCCTCGATGACCGAGCCGCGGCCGCCGCACCGCGGGCACGGCGTGCTGAACGAGAACGGGCCCTGGTCGTCGGCCACGACGCCCTGGCCGGCGCACTGCGGGCAGACCTTCGGCGCGGTGCCGGGCCGGGCCCCGTCGCCATGGCAGGTGGAGCACACGGCGTCGGCGAGGATGCGGACCGAGGTGGTGACGCCGTCGACGGCGTCCTCGAACGACAGGTGCAGCTCGGTCTCGAGGTCGGCGCCCCGCCGGGCCCGACGACCGGCCGGGCCGCTCCGGCCCCCGGAGCCGCGGCCACCGCCCCGGTTGAACAGGCCCCCGAAGAGGGACCCGAGATCGCCCATGTCGACGGTCTCGCCGCCGCCGAAGCCGCCGGGACCGAAGCCACCGGGACCGAACCCGCCGCCCCGGGCGGCCAGCGTCCGGACCTCGTCGTACTCCTTGCGCTTCTCGGGATCGCCGATCACGTCGTAGGCCGACGAGACCTCCTTGAAGCGCTCCTCGGCGGCGGCGTCCCCCGGGTTGGCGTCGGGGTGCAGCTTGCGGGCCAGGCCCCGGTAGGCCTTGGTGACCGCCTTCTGATCGGCGTCGGCGGCGACGCCGAGCACGGCGTAGTAATCCTTCTCCAGCCACTCGCGCTGCGGGGCCATCGGGCTAGCCCCTGACCTTGACCATGGCGGCGCGCACGACCCGCCCCTTCCAGGCGTAGCCGATGCGCAGGACCTCGGAGACGAGGGCCAGCGCCGGGTCGTCGTCGGGCCCGGCCGGCTCGTGCATGACCGCCTCGTGGCGGTTGGGGTCGAAGACGTCGCCGGTGGGATCGATGCGCTCGAGGCCGTTCTTCTCCAGGGTCTGGAGCAGGGCCGCGAACACGGGCTCGACCCCCGCCTCGCCGTGGGCGATGGCGGCGTCGCAGGCGTCGAGCACCGGCAGGAGGTCCTCGGCCAGACGCCCGGTGGCGCGGGCCGAGGCGTCCTCGGCGTCACGCTGGAGACGCCGCTTCGAGTTCTCGAAGTCGGCCGTGGCCCGCTGCCAGCGGTCGAGGTAGCCGTCGCGCTCGACGGTGAGCCGCTCGACGTCGTCGAGCAGCGCCTCGACCGACAGGTCCGCCGGCGGGACCGGCTCGCCCTCGGCCGGCGGCAGGTCGTCGAGCCCCGACAGGTCGTCGGGGACGTCGACCGAGCCCTCGGCCGGCTCCTCGGCGTGCTCCGCCGCGGGGCCGTCCGGGGTCTCGTCGTCCGGTGGGCCCTCGGCGGGCCCTGGGGTCACGCCAGGCATCAGACGTCCTTGGGGTCGTCGCCCTCGTCGACCACCTCGGCATCGACGACGTCGTCGTCGGAGCCACCATCGGTGGCGCCCGCACCGCCGGCGGCGTCGCCGCCGTAGGCCCCCTCGTTCTCCGTCTTGGCCTGCTCGTAGAGGGCCTGGGTGAGCGTCTGGCTGGCGGTCATCAGCTTCTCGGTGCCGCTCTTGATGGCCTCGGCATCGTCGCCCTCGAGGGCGGTCTTGAGCTCGGCCAGGGCGGCCTCGGCGGCCTCCTTCTCCGAGCCGGAGACCTTGTCGCCGTTCTCCCGGAGCACCTTCTCGGTCTGGTACACCAGGGTGTCGGCCTGGTTGCGGGCCTCGGCCGCCTCCTTGCGCTTCCGGTCCTCCTCGGCGTGGGCCTCGGCGTCCTTGATCATCTGGTCGATGGCGTCCTTGTCGAGCGACGACTGACCGGTGATGGTCATCGACTGCTCCTTGTTGGTCGCCCGGTCCTTGGCCGACACGTGGACGATGCCGTTGGCATCGATGTCGAAGGTGACCTCGATCTGCGGGACGCCGCGAGGCGCCGGGGGCAGGTCGACCAGCTGGAACTTGCCGAGCGTCTTGTTGTACTGCGCCATCTCCCGCTCGCCCTGCAGGACGTGGATCTCCACCTGCGACTGCATGTCGTCGGCGGTGGTGAAGGTCTCGGTCTTGCGGGTGGGGATGGTGGTGTTGCGCTCGATGAGCTTGGTGGTGACGCCGCCCTTGGTCTCGATGCCGAGCGACAGCGGGGTGACGTCGAGGAGCAGGACGTCCTTGACCTCGCCCTTGAGCACGCCGGCCTGGATGGCGGCACCCACGGCCACGACCTCGTCGGGGTTCACGCCCTTGTTCGGGTCCTTGCCGGTCATCTCCTTGACCAGCTCGGAGACGGCGGGCATGCGGGTGGAGCCGCCCACGAGGATCACGTGGTCGACCTCGCCCTTGTGGAGCCCGGCGTCCTTGATGGCCTGCTCGAACGGGCCCCGGCAGCGCTCGAGCAGCTTCTCGGTGAGGTCCTGGAACTTGGCCCGGCTGAGCGACTCGTCGAGGTGCAGCGGGCCGTCGGCGCCGGCGGTGATGTAGGGCAGGTTGATCTGGGTCTGCTGGGTCGAGGACAGCTCGATCTTGGCCTTCTCGGCGGCCTCCTTGAGGCGCTGCTCGGCCATCGGGTCCTTCGACAGGTCGATGCCGTGGGCGCCCTTGAAGGACTGGACCATCCAGTCGATGATCGCCTGGTCCCAGTCGTCGCCACCCAGGTTGACATCGCCGTGGGTCGACTTGACCTCGAACACGCCGTCGCCGATCTCGAGCACCGACACGTCGAAGGTGCCACCACCGAGATCGAAGACCAGCACGGTCTCGTCGGCCGAGCCCTCGCGCTCGAGGCCGTAGGCCAGCGCCGCCGCGGTGGGCTCGTTGATGATGCGGAGCACCTCGAGCCCGGCGACCGCGCCCGCCTCCTTGGTGGCGGTGCGCTCGGCGTCGTTGAAGTAGGCGGGGACGGTGATGACGGCCTGGGTGACGGTGTCGTTCAGGTACGCCTCGGCGTCGGCCTTGAGCTTCATCAGCGTGCGGGCCGAGATCTCCTGGGCCGTGTAGGCCTTGCCGTCGATCTCGATCGACCAGTCGGTGCCCATGTGGCGCTTGACCGACCGGATGGTGCGCCCGGGGTTGGTGATGGCCTGACGCTTGGCCACCTCGCCGACGAGCACCTCGCCGGCCTTGGAGAAGGCGACCACCGAGGGCGTGGTGCGCGACCCCTCGGCGTTGGGGATCACCAGGGGGTCGCCGGCCTCGAGGACGCTGACGACCGAGTTGGTGGTGCCGAGGTCGATGCCGACGGCCTTGGGCATGGGATGTCCTCCGGTGCAGGGGATTCGCTATGAACTGTTGGCCACCATAGAAGTTGAGTGCCCCATCATCAACCTGGAGGGGAGCATTGCGGAGAGCAACTCCTCCTCTCCCCGGCGGGGTCCCGGAGGCGTCGAATGCCGACATGGACACCACCACCGCCCCCACCCGCCGTCGTCGCTCCCCGCGCCGCCTCCTCCTCGCCGCCGTGGCCCCGCTCGTGGCCCTGGTCGGCCTGGCCCCCGGCGGGGCTCCCGCCGGCGCCGCCCCACCGGGGCCGGTCCCCATCCTCAGCGCCCTCGGGATCGACCAGCCCGGGCTCAACGGCATCCACCGCATCGACTGGGCCGCCCCCGAGGGGCCGGCGATCGACACCGTCGAGATCGAGCAGTGGGACGACGGCCTCAGCGTGAAGCTGGCGACGTTCACCCAGGACGCCGACGAGTACGAGCCCACCCGCTTCGCCGGCCCCTACCCCGACGGCGTCGTCTTCCAGTACCGCATCCGCGCCCACGGCCCCGACGGCTGGGGGCCGTTCGGCCAGTTCGCCCCGGCCCAGATCACCTCCGGCCGCTCGCACCTCCAGCCCTACGACGACCAGGTCGACTTCGCCGTGCGGCAGTTCGACGACTTCGTCGGCGGCCCCGCCGGCAACGAGCTCCCCTTCTGGGCCGCCGGCCTGGACGCCTCCGAGGACGTGGTCGACTTCATCGACCACCTCGGCACCCGGTACGAGCGGCTCCGCCGGCCCGAGGTCATCCGCCTCTACCTGGCCTCCTTCGACCGCGCCCCCGAGCCGGCCGGCCTCACCTACTGGGAGGACCAGCTCGAGCACGGCCAGACCACCCTCTCCAAGGTCTCGGCCTTCTTCGTGAAGTCGGCCGAGTACCAGGCCACCTACGGCAACACGACCAACCAGAAGTTCGTCACGATCGTGTACCTGAACGTCCTGGACCGCGAGCCCGATGCTGCCGGCCTGGCCTACTGGAAGGGACGCCTCGACCAGGGGACGATCACCCGGGGCAACTTGATGATCGGCTTCTCCGAGAGCGCCGAGGGCAAGGCCCACGTCAAGGGCGAGGCGACCGTGGCCGACATCTGGACCACCGTGCTCGACGAGGCCCCGACCCACGAGCAGATGGCCACCTACGGCGGCCACATCGACCTGGGCGGCACCGGCGGCGACATCGCCGTGATGCTCTTCGCCACCGAGGCCTACCCCTACCCCTACCCCTACCCCTGACCCGATCCCGAACGTCGCCGACGGCGCCCGCCCACCGCACCCGTGGGCGGGCGCCGGCGCGTCCGGGCCTTGACCCGGTGTGGCATTCTGGTCAAGAGGTATGACCACCCGACCGGAGATGCCCGTGAAACGCGCCCGCCCCCTCCTCGCCGCCGTGCTCGGCCTGGCCCTGCTCGTCGGTTCCGTCGTCGGCTCGGCGCCCGCCGGCGCCATCCCCGTCGCCCCCGACATCAAGGGGGTCATCGGCTACGACGTCGAGGGCGGCACCGGCTACCACCGCGTCATCTGGGGCCACGGCAACGACGGGGCCAACGGGGGCGCCATCGATGCCTGGCAGGTCCAGCGCTGGACCCTCGAGGACGTGCTGGTCCAGACCTACGACGTGACCTTCGCGCAGGGACCGGACCTCACCGTCGGCAACATGCCCGACGAGGTCGGCTACAAGTACCGCGTCCGAGCCCACAACTCCCAGGGCTGGAGCGGCTACTCCGGCTTCGAGGCCATCGCCGTCGACAGCTTCTTCTTCCACTGGGAGCCCTACGGGAGCGAGACGAACATCGTCCGGGGCCACTACCGGAACTTCCTCGACCGCCTGCCCACGGCCAGCGAGTCCTCGACCGCCACCAGCCAGATCACCAATGCCGGCACCCTCGTGTCGTTCCTGAACGGCCTGATCAACCAGACGGCCCGGACCAAGAACCGGTACCCGGTGATCCGCCTCTACCTGGCCTACTTCGACCGGGCGCCGGAGCCCGGCGGCCTGTCCTACTGGGTCGGCCGGCTCAACGCCGGCACCGCCACCCTCACCAGCGTGTCGAGCTTCTTCGCCTCGTCGGCCGAGTTCGACGAGATCTACGGCGACACGACCAACCAGGAGTTCGTGACCCTCGTGTACCAGAACGTCCTCGACCGGAACCCGGCGCCCAACGAGGTCGCCTACTGGAAGGGCCAGCTCGACCAGGGCAAGACCACCCGGGGCAAGGTCATGACCGGCTTCTCCGAGAGCGCCGAGGGCAAGACCCACGCCCGGGGCGAGGCCACCGTCGCCGACGTGTGGACGGCGATGATGGACGAGCAGCCGACCAACAGCCTGATGCAGACCTACGGCGACCACATCCGGGCCGGTGGCACCGGTGGCGACATCGCCCTCTTCCTCCAACACCTCAACGACTACCCCGTCGACTGAGCGAAAAGGTGTGCGGGGGCGGACGCCGAGCGCGTCCCCCTCGCATGCAGAACACAACCACCACCACCCCGTCCCCCCGCTCGTCCCGCCCCGCCCTCCGCCGCCTCGTGGCGTCGGTCGTCGGCGCCACCGTCGCCCTGACCGGGATCGGTCTGGCGGCCACGCCGGCCAGCGCCGCTCCCCCCGGGCCCACGAACATCGTGAGCAACCTGGGCTACGACGTCGCCGGCCCCACCGGGCACCACCGCCTCGGCTGGGCGCCCGACCTCGACGGCGAGACGGCCACCGACTACCAGGTGGAGCGCTGGAACGCCGACAAGACCGAGAAGCTGTTCACGTCCAACCAGGGCGGCAGCGTCGAGGCCACCGTCACCTTCAAGGGCATGCCCGACGGCGTCGTCTACCAGTACCGGGTGCGGAGCAAGACGGCCCAGGGCTGGGGCCCGTTCGGCGGCTTCGAGCCGATCAAGGTCCAGCCCAACGTCACCCACTTCCGCCCCTTCGCCACCGAGCTCGACCTGGTCGAGCGGCAGATGCAGGACTTCTTCGGCATCACCACCGGGGCCGCCACCTGGCTCTCGGAGATCG
>DASYLG010000467.1:0-2723 GCA_036009685.1 Iamia sp.
ACGAGTGGACGCCGCCGTCGACGTGCTCGACGCCGTCGATGCGCACCGGACGGAAGTAGCCGGGGATGGCACAGGAGGCCGTGACCGCCTTGGCGAGCGGAGCGGGGGGCGAGCCGGGCCGGCCGAAGACGACGCGCGCGCCGTCGCGCCGGCGGACGGTGGCGATCCAGAGCCCGTCGGGCCAGGGCTGGCCCTCGGTCGCCGTGGCCAGGGCCTCGGCCTCGCCCTCGATGTCGACCTTGCCATTGGGCAGGAGGGTCAGGGCCGCCACCGACGGGCGGAACGCCCACGGCCGGCGGAGCGACCGGGCCACCAGGGCCGGCGAGGGGAGATGCCACGGGCGGGCCAGATCCCGCACGGAGAAGGGGTCGAGCGCGGGCGGCTCCTCGCCCAGCGTCGCCAGCAGAGCGCCGTCGACCGACAGGGGTGCCTCCACGGCCCACGCCGCCAGGTCGGCGGCGGGGACCCCGAGACGGAGCAGCGTCGCCGTGATCGACCCGGCCGAGGAGCCGACCACGATCTCGGCGGTCCGGGGATCCCACCCGAGGTCGTGCTCGAGGGCGGCCAGCACACCGGCCTGGTACGCCTGCCCGACGAGGCCTCCGGCCCCCAGGACCAGACCCACCCGGGGGCTCATGGATGCCCCACGAGGCGTCGGGGCGGGGCGGACTCACTCATCTCGGGCTTCCTCCGGGGCCTGGTGCAGGCGGCGGGCCCCTCCCCCGCCGCCCGGAGGCAAACCGCCGGTGGTGGGTCGCCGGCGATCGAACGCATGTCTCGGGTCTCCGTCGACTACTCTGCGTGGCATCGAGGACGGAGCGACTACGCCCCGTGATGACGGAGGTCTCCCGTGAAGCCCTGGCTCGCCCGGCTGCTGTTCTACGGCGGCACCCTGCTCGTCGTCACCGTCATGTGCCAGGACGACTTCAAGGACCTGTGCCTGAGCCTGTTCGGCGACGACGCCGGCGAGAGCCTGTTCTCGTTCATCCGGACCAACGTCGAGGCGCCGATCTCGGTCATCGCCCTGGCCCTCTACCTCGACCTCGTCCTGGCCCGCCGCACCCGGGACGATCTCCCCGAGGCCAACCTCCCCGAGGCCGCGCTCCGCGGCGACGCCGGCGCATGAGCCTCGGGGCCCGCCGTCTGATCTACCTGGCCGTGGTGGTGGCGATCATGCCGCTGTCGGGGTGGGGCGGGACCTACACCGCCTGGCGCACGATCTTCGGCGACGACGTCGGCCAGTCGCTGGCCGTCTTCTTCGACCTCCAGGTCGAGACGTGGTCGGCGGTGGCCCTCTTCGCCCCGATCGTCGACCTGATCTACGGCCTCCACCGCACCCCGCAGGGCTGGGACCTCGCCCCCCGCCGGGGGATCGCCCGGGCCGCGGCCTACGGCGCCCTGCTCGTGCTGGTGGTCGCGTGCTCGGGTGAGGGTCCCCTGCGGGACGTCTTCGACGTGGCCCTGCCGGGCGACGTCGCCGCCTCGGTCGCCCACTACTTCCGGCGGGCGCTCGAGGGCGTGCTCACCGTCATCGGGCTGATGCTGTTCCTCGACCTGATCGTCCGGCCCGGCCGGCGCCGCCCGCTGGCCTCAGCCTGACGCGAGGGCCGTCTCGAGCAGTGCCCGGCCCCGGGTCGAGTAGGGCAGCGCGGCGGCGTGGGCCAGGCCCTCCGGGCTCATCTTGGCGGCGGTGCGCCGGAGGACGTCGACCGTCTTGTCCTCCCCCATCAGCTCGGTGGCAGCGTCGAGCTGGAGGGCGAGGAAGGCCAGGCACACGGCGTCCTCGTGGACCTGGACGGCGGGGACGGTCCCCAGGCCCTCCTTGCGGACGAGCCGCTGGGCCTCGGCGACGGTGGCCTCGTCCCACCCCTCGGCCTCCAGCAGCGCCCCGACGGCGTCGGCGTGGACCGTCTTGGCGTCGCGCCGCCAGCGCAGGTAGCCGGCCCGGCCCTCCGGGTAGTCGGACCGTGGGCGCTCCCAGCGCCGCAGGTGGTGGGCCCGGGCGGCCAGGCGCTGGGCCGACGTGGCGTCGGGATCGAGGCGGTCGACCCACTCGGCCGCCACCCGGCCGAGGCTCTGCTGGAGCGGCCGGCTCTCGCCGTCGACGTCGATGCGCTCGGGGTCGTCGGCGTTGGCGGCGTCGATGGCCGCCGCCGTCCGAGCCTCGCGGGCGGCGACCTCGTCGGCCACGGCGGGCGGTCAGTCCTTCGGGCGGAGGTCGATGCGCAGGGTGAGGATCCCGTCCTCGAGGCTGCCCTCGGCATCGCCGACCATGGCGAAGTCCTGGAAGTCGGTCTGGGCCTGCTGCACCAACCGGGTGCGCTCGGGGCCCGCCACCGGCGGCAGGTTGCGCTTCTTCACCGCCTGGGAGCGCTCCCGGAAGCGGGCGATCATGGCGTCGACGTCGAGCTCTCCGGCCATCCGCTCAACCTACCGCCCTCGGGCCGTCCTACCGGTCGTCGTCGCCGTCGAACGGCGCCGGCGGGTCGGGCTCGTCCACCGTCTCGTCGGTCGAGGGGTCGTCGGGGCGGGGCCCGGGCGGGGACATCGACGAGGGCACCCGGACCGGGGCCTGGCCGGGGCGGACCAGCACCCGCTCGGCGTCGGGCGTGCCCAGCCCCTTGGCCGGCCCCTCGACCCGGCGGGGCCGTCGGGGCGGCGGCGGGGAGTCGACGAGGGTGCGGGGCGGGGGCCGGTCGCCCGCCGAGCCGTCGGGCGTCGCG
>DASYLG010000468.1:0-3860 GCA_036009685.1 Iamia sp.
ACGAGCCGATCCCGTTCCTCCACGGCGGGACCCCGGCGAACGCCCGGGACGCGATGGTCCGCGACTTCCAGGCCGACGAGGGCGCGCCCACCGTGCTGATCGTCTCGCTCAAGGCCGGCGGGACGGGGCTGAACCTGACCCGCGCGACCCACGTGATCCACTACGACCGCTGGTGGAACCCGGCCGTCGAGGACCAGGCCAGCGACCGGGCCTGGCGGATCGGGCAGACCCGGGCCGTGCAGGTCCACCGGATGGTGTGCGAGGGCACGGTCGAGGACCGCATCGCCGAGCTGCTGGCGTCGAAGCGGACGCTGGCCGACGCCGTGATCACCGCGGGCGAGGGCTGGGTCTCGGAGCTCGACGACGACTCCCTCCGAGCCCTGGTCGACCTGTCCGACCCGGAGGCCTGACCCACCCGTGGCGCGCCGCTTCGGCCACAGCTGGTGGGGCCAGGCCTGGACCCGGGCGCTCGAGACCCGCGCCCGGCTGGAGCCCAACCGCCTGCCCCGCGGCCGCACCTACGCCCGCCACGACCGGGTGCGCGGCCTCGCCGTCCACCCCGGCGAGATCACCGCCTACGTCCAGGGCAACCGGCTGGCGCCGTACCGGGTGCGGGTCGCCGTCCGCCGCTTCACCGACGACGAGTGGGACGCCGCCGTCGCCGCCATCGCCGGCAAGGCCGCCCACGCCGCCGCCCTGCTCGACGGGGAGATCGATCCCGACGTGGTGGCCGACTGCGCCGCCGCCGGGGCCGAGCTCCTGCCCGGACCCGGCGACCTGCGCCCGCACTGCTCGTGTCCGGACTGGGCCGATCCGTGCAAGCACGCCGCCGCCGTCACCTACCTGGTGGCCGACGTGCTCGACGACGACCCCTTCGCCCTCTTCCTGCTGCGGGGCCGGGAGCGCGACGACCTCCTGGCCGCCGTCCGGGCCGAGCGGCGGGGCGCGGCGGGCGAGCCGATCGACGACGCCGACCCGACGGTGTGGCCCGACGACCCGGGTGCCGTGGCGCGCGACGTGTGGTCCCGGGCCCGGGACGCGCCGCCCGACCCACCCCCCGCCGCAGCGGTGCCCGCGCACCAGCACCAGCCGGCGCCGTGGCCCACCGACCCGCCCCCCGGGGCGCCGTTCACCGCCGCCGGGCTCGACGCCCTGGCCGCCGACGCCGCCCACCGAGCCTGGCTCCAGCTGCGGGGCGAGGGCACCAGCGGCCTCGACCTCGAACCCGACGCCGACCTGGCCCGCCGGGCCGCCGAGCTGCTCGACGACGTTCCCCGGTTCACGGCCCTGGCTCGCGCCGCCCGGGTCCGGCCCGTCGACCTCACCCGCTGGGCCGAGGCGTGGGAGAACGGGGGCACCGCCGCGCTGGCGCTGCTCGACCAGCGTCCGTGGCGGCCGCCGGTCGCCACCATGGCCGAGGCCCGGCGCCGGGTGGTCGAGGTCGTGGGCCCCGGTGTCGCCGTCGTCGTCACCGACGACCGCATCACCATCGGCTCCCGGCAGCTCCGGCTCGGACACGACGGTCTCTGGTGGCGGCTGGAGAAGGATCGGGGCCGGTGGTCCGTCGCCGCCCCCCCGGCCGAGGCCCCCGACGACCTCCTGGCCTGACCCGATCTGTGCGGGTTGATGCCGCAAACGGTCGAACCCGCACACGGAACGACAGATCTCAGGGTCGTGGGTCACGTCGACCTTGACCTCAAGTGAGGTTGATGTCGGATCCTGGGTCTTGCACCCGAACCCAGGAGAGATCCATGACCGCACGCACCGCCATCGTCACCGGCGCCACGGCCGGCCTCGGGCGGGCCGTGGCCCACGACCTGGCCGCCGCCGGCTGGACCGTGGTCGTCGACGCCCGCACCGCCGCCGACCTCGATGCCCTCGCCGCCGACCTGCGGGCCACCGGCTCGCCCGTCACCGCCGTCGGCGGCGACGTGACCGACCCCGCCCACCGGCACGCCCTCGTCGCCGCGGCCGGCGACCGCATCGACCTGCTGGTCGCCAGCGCCGGCACCCTCGGTCCCACCCCGCTCCCCCGCCTGGCCGACGTCCGCCTCACCGATCTCGAGCGCACCCTGCGCACCAACGTCGTGGCCCAGGTCGGCCTGGTCCAGGACGCGCTGCCCGCCCTGCGAGCGGCCGGGGGCGTCGTCGTGGCCGTCACGTCCGACGCCGCCGTCGAGGGCTACGAGGGCTGGGGGGCCTATGGCGCCTCCAAGGCCGCCTTCGAGCAGGTCGCCCACGTCCTGGGGGCCGAGGAGCCCGACCTCGCCGTCTACCGGTTCGACCCCGGCGACATGCGCACCCGCATGCACCAGGACGCCTTCCCCGGCGAGGACATCTCCGATCGGCCCGAGCCCGAGTCGGTGGCCCCCGCCGTCCGGCTCCTCGCCGAGCAGCGCCCGCCCTCCGGCCGCTACCGCGCCACCGACCTGGTCGGGGTGGTGACGTCGTGAGCGAGCGCAACGAGCGAACCCCAAAGCACGGCGAGGTTCTCGACGTCACCTCTCAGGATCGGAGGGCGCACCGATGAGGCTCGCCGACGTGCTCCTGCCCTCGTCCCGGGCCGCCGCTCCGGACCGGCTGGCGTTCCCCCTCCCGCCGGCGCTGGAGGCCCACGAGCCCCCCGAGGCGCGGGGCCTGGCTCGCGACGGCGTGCGGCTGATGGTCGCCCGACGGAGCGAGGACCAGGTGGTCCACTCGTCCTTCTCCCGGCTGCCCACCTTCCTGGACCCGGGGGACCTGGTGGTGGTCAACACCTCCGGCACCCTCCCGGCCGCCCTCGACGGGCGGGACGAGGCCGGCGCCGCCCTGGTCGTCCACCTTTCGACCCGTCAGGACGACGACCGCTGGGTCGTCGAAGTGAGACGACCGGTGGCCGGCACCACCGAGCGGTGGACCGGCGCACCACCGGGCCCGGTCATCGCCCTCGCCGCCGGGGCCACCCTGCGGCTCGACGAGCCCTTCGGCGCCGGCCGGCTGTGGCGGGCGACGCTGACCACCCCGGGCCCCGAGCGGGCGTGGATCGCGGCCCACGGCCGACCGATCCGGTACTCCTACGTCGAGCGGTCGTGGCCCATCTCGGCCTACCAGTCCGTGTACGCCACCGAGGCCGGATCGGCGGAGATGCCCAGCGCCGGCCGTCCGATCAGCACCGAGGTGATCACCGGCCTGGTGGCCAAGGGCGTGGCCGTGGCCCCACTGCTCCTCCACACCGGCGTGGCCTCGCTGGAGGCCGACGAGCTGCCGTACCCCGAGCGGGCGGTGGTGCCGCCGGCGACGGCCCGGCTGGTCACGTCGACCCGGGCCGCCGGGGGTCGGGTGATCGCCGTCGGGACGACGGTGGTGCGCGCCCTCGAGTCGGCCGTCGGCCCCGACGGCGTCGTGGGTCCGTTCGACGGCTGGGCCGATGCCATCATCACGCCCGAGCGGGGCGTGGCCGCCGTCGACGGGATCGTGACCGGCTGGCACGAGCCCGAGGCGTCGCACCTCTTGATGCTGGAGGCCATCGGCGGGCGCCCGCTGCTGGAGCGGTCGTACGCCGCCGCCATCGACGAGGGCTACCTCTGGCACGAGTTCGGCGACTCGCACCTCATCCTGCGCTAGCCCGTGGGCGGAACGGCGTGGGCCCGGAGGTCGGCCAGGTCGGCCCACTCGAGGGTGGCCACGTGGGTCGCCTCCAGGACCACCTTCGGGGCGGCCCCGGCCTCCAGCGCCTCCTGCCAGCGGGGGGCGCAGAGGCACCACTGGTCGCCCGGCTTCAGGCCGGCGAACCCGTGCTGCGGCGCCGGCGTCGACAGGTCGTTGCCGACCGAGGCCGAGAACGCCAGGAACTCGGCCGTGACCCGGGCGCACACGGTGTG
>DASYLG010000469.1:0-4721 GCA_036009685.1 Iamia sp.
GTGAGGGCGTCCCCGCCCGCACGCGAGCCGACATCACGCTCGACTGGCCGACCTGGGCCCAGACCGCCTACCGGTCCTGGTACATCGGCGAGGAGCTGGACGAGCCGCCCCGCATCGAGATCGAGATCGTGATGCGGGTGCAGCGGGTGGGCACCTCCCCCGACATGTTGTCGATCCTGTCGATCCTGCCCGAGGAGTCCTCGCCCATCGGCGGCGAGACGCTGCGGCGGTCGAGCCCCACCCTGGAGACCATCTACGACGCCGACCTCCAGCCCGAGGAGTTCGCCGTCGAGGTCAGCTATGACGGCAGCTACGACGTGGCCGAGGAGGTCCTGGCCGACGGCTCGGTGCTCGACTCGCACTTCGCGGCCATGGGCGGCTGGATCGCCTCGACCCTCGTGCGCCTGGGCGACGTCAAGCTCGACTACCTGCCCCCCGAGGACGACGAGGACTGAGGTGACCTGACCGGCCGGTCAAGGCGGCGGGTAGGTTCGGCGGCATGACCGATGTCGTGCTCGTCGAGGTGACCGACGCCGTCGCCACCGTCACCCTCAACCGCCCCGAGGCCCGCAACGCCCTCTCCCGCGAGCTGCTGCGCGAGCTGCCCCGGGTCCTGGCCGAGGCCGACGCCGACCCCGAGGTGGCGGCGGTGGTCCTCACCGGGGCCGACCCCGTCTTCTGCGCCGGGCTCGACCTGCGCGAGGTGGGCAGCGGCTCGCTCGACCTGAAGGGCAGCGGGGCCGCCGGCGGGGCGGACGATGCGGCCCAGGCGCGCCGCGGCCCGTTCCTCACCCGGACCAAGCCGCTGATCGGCGCCATCAACGGCGCCGCCGTCACCGGTGGCCTCGAGGTGGCGTTGGCGTGCGACTTCCTCGTGGCCTCGACGAGGGCCCGCTTCGCCGACACCCACGCCCGGGTCGGCATCCAGCCGGGCTGGGGCCTCACCGTGCTGCTCCCCCAGTGGATCGGGTTCCCCCGCGCCCGCCAGATGAGCACCACCGGCAACTTCGTCGACGCCGAGACGGCCCTGGCGTGGGGCCTGGTGAACCAGGTCGTGCCGCACGAGGAGGTGGTGGCGACGGCCCAGGGCCTGGCCCGGGACATCGCGTCCAACGACGGCCCCGCCGTGCAGCGCATCCTCGCCACCTACCGCGAGGGGGCCGAGCTGACCGGTGCTGACGCGTGGGCCCTCGAGGCCCGCGTGGCGACGGCCTGGCAGGAGGGCTTCGACCCCGAGGAGGTGGCCCGCCGCCGCGAGGCCATCCAGTCCCGCGGCCGCTCCCAGACGTCCTGACGGGACAGGCGCCTCCCGAGGTGTGAGCCTGGTCCGATGCGGGATCCGGTGAGGACGGCCCTGGTCGTGGCGGCGCTGGTCGTCGTGGCCGCGTGCGGCGAGGACGAGCGGGTGCAGGGCGCCGACGAGCCCACCCCGCCGTCGCTCCCGGCCGAGGTCGAGGCCATGTGGGCCGTCGACGACCCGGAGGTGGCCGTCGGCCCGCCGGCCTCGTCCTGGCTCCCCGGCGAGGACGGCGGCCAGCTGACCCGGGTCCGGGCCGCCGAGCCCGACGCCTTCGCATGGTTCGAGTCCGACGCCGCGGCCCAGACCCTCTACCTCGACCCGGACGCCGCCGACCCGGCCACCGGGCGGGCCCTGCTCGTCGGCCGGGTCGACAGCAGCGACTCCGACGGCGCCCTGCACGTCGCCGGGGGGGAACCGGTCGACGTCCGTGACGTCGAGGGCGAGGTCGTCGAGGCCGGCGGGCTCGTCGTCGTGCGCTGGCCCAACCCCGACATCGGCGACGACTGCGCCTGCGCCCAGGACCTGTTCGTCGCCGGCCGGGGCGTCGATCGGGCCGAGGTGCTGGCCGCCGCCGAGGTCGCCGAGCCGCTCGCCCCGCTCCCCTCGCTCCCGGCCGACACCGTCGAGGGACTCCGGTCGCTGGGCACGTCCCCCGGCGTCCTCGGCCGGGACCTCGCCGGCCGCACGGCGTCCCAGGTGCTCGAGATGCGACAGGACGACATCGACATGACCGTCGCCGTGGTCGCGTCCGACCCGCGCCTCGTCGCCCACCTCGGATTCTGGGCCCCCGACGGCATCGCCGTGAGCCGGTGGGACCAGCCGATGGTCGCCGACCTGCTCGACGAGGGGACCGTCGCCGTCGCCACCACCACCCGCTTCGGGGCCGGGCTCGACGAGCCGCTCGACCTCGACGGGGCGGTGTCGGCCGCGGGCGATGCCCTGGCCACGCTGGTCCCCGCCACCGAGGACGACGTCGTCGAGGCCCAGGAGCGGATCCTGACCGGCGTCCCGCTCGAGCCCTGCGCCACCGCCGCCGCCGAGCAGGTGGACATGGCCGGCACCGTCGGCGCCACGAGGTGGACCGTCGGCGTCTCCTACGTCGACGGCGTGCTCAACACCTGCGAGGCATCGGCCGACGTCGACGGGGCGAGCGACCCGGGGGGCGGCAGCGGCGGCGCGCAGCCACTCGACCTCACCGTCCCGGCCGAGGTGGTCGGCGGCGTGACCTCGAACCAGGGCGAGGGGGGCCGGTGGCTCCGTTTCGCCATCGGCCACGTCACGGCCGCGGCCGCCACCGTCGAGGTGACGGTGCCCGGCTCCCCGCCGGTGGTCGCCGTGGTGGCCGACACCGGCCCGGCCCCCGACCGGCGCTGGTTCGCCGCCGTCGTCGAGCTGACCGCCCTCGACGCCGACTCCGTGGCGACCGTCGTCGTCCGCGACGCGGCGGGCGCCGAGATCGGCCGAACCGGCCCCTGACGCGACGAACCGGTGATCAGATCCGACGGTCTCCCGTCCGATCCGATCACCGGTTCGGTCAGAGGGGTGGGGTCAGGCCGACTCGGCCTCGGCGGCGGCGGCCGCGGCGGCGCGGTCCTGGGCGACCGCGTCCATCTCGAGGTACTCCTCGCCGGTGTCGGCCCAGTCCTCGAACTGGGTCACGCCGAGGGTGTCGAACCGCTTGCGGAGCCAGCCGTCGTTGGCGTCGAGCAGGCCCAGCTTCTTGCAGTTGGGGACGATCTTGGAGAACAGGAGCTGCTGGAAGGGGTCCTGGTTCTTGACCTCGTCGGGCACGTCGAAGAGCTTGAGGGCCTTCTTGACGTCGACACCCATGCGGTCCCACACCTCCTGCTGGAGGAAGCGGTTGCGCATCCGGATGGCGGCCTCGAAGGCGAACTCCTGGCGCTCGAGCATCTCGGCGTCGGTGAGCCCGTCGTAGAACTCCTTCAGGCTGAGCACGCCGAAGGCGACGTGGCGGGCCTCGTCGCTCATCACGTAGCGGAGGAGCTGCTTGAGGAGCGGGTCGGGGGTGGTCTGGTAGGCCATCCCGAAGGCGGCGAGGGCGAGGCCCTCGACCATGATCTGCATGCCCAGGTAGGTCATGTCCCAGCGGCTGTCGTTGATGATGTCGTCGAGCAGCGCCTTCAGGTGGGCGTTGATCGGGTAGTGGCCGCTCAGCTTCTGGTCGAGGTACTGGGCGAAGACCTCGACGTGGCGGGCCTCGTCCATCACCTGGGTGGCGGCGTAGTACTTGGCGTCGATCCACGGCACCGTCTCGACGATCTTGGCCGTGCAGAGCAGGGCGCCCTGCTCGCCGTGCATGAACTGCGACAGCGACCAGTTCTGGGTCTCCATCGAGAGCTGGGTCCACTCCTTCTCGCCCCACGTCTCGAAGGGGGTGCCCTTGACGTCGACACCCGACCGCTCCATCTCCATGCGGCGCATCTCGGTGAGGGCCTTGGCGAACTCCTCCTGGTCGACCTCGATCGACCAGTCGAGGTCGGTCTGGCCGTTCCACTGCGAGTGCTTGGCCTTCTCGTAGAGCTTGTTGAGCGCCGGGCGGGCGCCCTTCTCGTAGTCCCACGTGAAGATGGCGTCGGCGTTGTCCGCGACGGCGTGGATGGCCTCGTCGACATCGGTGTTCGACACCGACAAGATGGCCTCCAGGTCGGCGACGCGGGCGGCGTCGGCGTCCTCGTTCGGGGGGGTGTCGGTCATGGCCATGGTGCAGGTGCTCCTCTAGGGATGGGGATCGGCGGTCGGGAAGACGGGGGCGGGCGGGTCGGCCAGGGCGGCCACGAGGTGGGCGATCAGCTGCTCCCACGGCTCGACCGCCGGCATCGGGACGTCGACGGCCCCGAGCATGACGAAGCCGAAGCCGAGGGCGTGGCAGAAGGTCACCAGCACCTCGGTGTCGAGGGCGGGCGAGATGCCGCCGCTGGCCTTGGCCGCCTCGATGATCGTGCGCAGCTTCTGCTGGCGCTCGAGCACGTCGCCCCGCAGCAGCTCGGCCACGGCGGGGTCGCGCCGGGCGGCGACGAAGGCCTCGGCCAGGAGGGTGGTGCCCCGTCCCCCGTCGTCGACGGGGGCATCGACGAGGTGGCGGCCGGCGATGACGAGGACGTCCTCCGCCCGGCCCCGGAACTGGTGATCGGCGAAGAGGGCGTCGAGGTCGTCGGTGGCGTGGGCCTCGAGGGCGGCGGCCAGCAGCTCGGCCTTGCCGGCGTAGCGGCTGTAGATGGCACCGGTGGTGACGCCGGCCCGGCGGGCGATCTCGGCCACCCCGGCCCGGTCGTAGCCCCGCTCGGCGAAGACCTCGATGGCAGCCGCGAGGAGCCGCTCGCCGAGCGGGTCGGCCGGGACGGGGTCGGCGGGCATGGCCATCGCCCACGATGATAACCGTCATTATCCCCGAGGGGAAGAC
>DASYLG010000470.1:0-5612 GCA_036009685.1 Iamia sp.
ACCGTCGAGCGCCTCCCCGCCACCGAGGACGGCCCCGGCGATGGCGGCACCGAGCCAACAGACCGCACCGCCGACGACACCCACGGCCCGCTCGGCGGGGGTCAGACGACCGGAGGTGGCCAGCGCCAGAGCGACCAGAGCCTCGACGGCGCCGACGGACACCAGCGTGAGCGGTGACCCGGACGACGCCATCAGCAGGGCGGGAGCGAAGGCCAGGGCCGATCCTGCCGCGCCGACGAGAGCCTTCTCGTCCTCGCGGGCGACACGGCCGAGGACGATCGAACCGACCGCCAGCGCGGCCAGGACCAGAGGGGCGGCGCCGGGCTCGCCGCCGAGCAGCTCGACGATGGCCAGGACCAGACCGCCGACCGCGGCCCCCGCCCAGGACACCGCACCGCCGACGAGACCAACCGTCCGCTCGGCCGGGGTCAGACGACGGGAGGTGGCCAGGGCCAGAGCGACCAGCGCCTGGACGGCACCGACGGCCACCAGCGTCAGCGGTGACCCGGACGACGCCACCAACAGGGCGGGGGCGAAGGCGAGCGCAGAGCCGGCGGCGCCGATCAGGTCCTTCTCGTCGTCACTGGCCAGGCGGCCGAGGACGATCGAGCCGATGGCCAGCGCGGCCAGGACCAGAGGGGCGGCGCCAGGCTCGCCGTCGAGCAGCTCGACGATGGCCAGGACCAGACCGCCGACCGCGGCCCCAGCCCAGGACACCGCACCGCCGACGAGACCAACCGTCCGCTCGGCGACGGTCAGACGACCGGACGTGGCCAGCGCCAGCGCGACCAGAGCCTGGACGGCACCGACGGCCACCAGCGTGAGCGGGGAGTCGATCGCCAGGAGGACCGCAGGGACGAACGCCAGAGCGGCGCCGGCGCCACCCACCACGCGAGCCGGACCGTCGTCGCTCGGGAGGCGGCGGGCGCCGATGATCGAGGCGACGGCGAGGGCGGCGATGACGAGCGCCGGACCCACCGGTCGGGCCATCGGATCGGCCGTCAGCCCGGTGGCGGCCAGACCCAGCGCGGCGGCGACGGCGCCGCACCACGACAGGGTGGCGCCGGCCACGGCGACGGCCCGATCGGGGCGGCGGTCGGCCAGGCGAGCGGCGACCACCCCGCCGGCCACGGCCTGGACCGCCAGGGCGGCCACCCACGCCAGCGGTCGGGAGCCGGACGCCGCCACCACGAGCGGGGCGAAGGCGAGGGCGCCGCCGGCGAGGCCGAGGACGCGGATGCCGGTCCGGCGGCCGATCGTCATGGCCCCAGCGGCGACCACGGCCACGCCGACCGCCCACACCCACCGACCGGGCGCCAGGCCGTCGAGCCCGACCCGGGCGACCTGGACGTCGGCCAGGCCGAGGGCCACGACCACGGCGCCGAGCGACTCGGAGGTGGCCACCAGGTGGCGGCGCCGGCCGGCGGCCGCTGCGGCCAGGACGGCCCCGGTCAGGCCCACGATCAGGCTGCCCTGCGCCCAGGCGGCCAGGTCCGACCAGGACACGGCGGCGAAGACGGCCACCGCGGCGACGAGGCTGAGCGCACCCAGGCCCACCAGCACCTCGGCGGCGGTGAACGAGGGCCGGGGTCGAGGCGTGCGAGCCCGAGGCGGGGCCGGGGGCGGGCCGCTCGGCGGTCGGGGCGCCCACGGGACGGCGAACGACGGCGGGGCACCGAGCGGCGGGGTCGGTGCCTGACCCGGTCCGTCGTCCGGGTCAGGCACCGGCCCTGCGCTCCTGCCGCGCCCCGCGCTCGTCGCCCCCGGTGCGACACCAGGGCGTCGGCCGCCGGGACGCGCCGGGCCCCGGGCCTCGCCCGCCGTCCCCTCGGCGGCGGGCGCCTCCGACGGCGAAGGATCGACCGGTGTCGGCCCGACATCGGGGGACGTCCCGTTAGCGGGAGTGGCCGACGGGCGGGGAGCGGACCTGGAGTCGGCCGCCGGGCGACCGCCGGCGCCCCGGGCCAGGCCCGGATCCACCGGTGTCCGGGCGGTGGTCGGCGAGGCGCTGGGAGCGGACCAGGGGTCGTCGGGATCCGGGGCCCGGCGGCCGGCGAGGGGCGCCAGGACGGGATCAAGGGCCGCGTGCGCCACCGCACTCGGCGCGGACCAGGGGGACCCGGCGGCTCGGGTGGTCGCCGGGGCCGACCAGGGGATGGGTGCCGGGACCGACGCTTCGGAGGCTTCGGTGAGGAGGCGGTGGACGACGTCGTTGCGGATGCGGCTGAGGTCGAACAGGTCGTGGTCGACCCGCCAGAGGGTGGCGCCGTCGGCGCCGGCGAAGGACGCACCGCAGCCCTCGCAACGAGGGTCGCTCAGGGCGGCGGCGCAGATCGGGCAGGTGGCCGTCGACGGCGGCGGGAACGACAGGGTGCGGGGCACGCGCCCACCGTCCGCCCCGACGGGTCACCGCGGGACCCGGCTCACCCCCTACGCGAGCCTGGGGGGTGCCCCGGGACGCCAGGTCAGACGGCGGAGAGCTCGGGCTCGGGGGCGCCGACCTCGGCGCGGGTGGGGGTGAGGGTCTCGGTCTCGGCCCGCTCGGCCGCCTCGGTCTCGGACCAGCGCTCGGCCAGCCGCCGACCGGCGCGGCCCACCCGGTCGATCCGCTTCACCAGCCGCCGGCGGGCCTCCTCGGCCTCGGGGGTCAGGCCCTCGAGCTCCTCGATGGCCCAGTGGCGCAGGACCACGGGCACGAGGATCTGCTCGTGGTGGACCTGGAGGTCGTAGATCCCGGCCTTGGCGATGGCCAATGCGTGGCTGGCGAAGTCGACGATGCCCGTGCCGGGCATCTCGAACTCGGTGACCTGGCGCTCGATGGCCTCGACCACGGCCGAGGGGTCGAGCTCGAGGGCGGCGGAGACGAGATCGCGGTAGAGCAGGTAGTGGAGGTTCTCGTCGGCGGCGACGCGGGCCATCACGGTGTACCCGGCCGGGTCGTCGAGCAGCTTGCCCGTCGCGCGGTGGGAGATGCGGGTGGCCAGCTCCTGGAGGGCCACGTAGACGAGACCGTCGACCGGCGTCACCGGCTCGGGCACGATGCCGTGGGAGACCTGGTGCATGCGGGCCCGCTCCAGGGCCACGGGGTCGATCATCCGGGTGACGGTGAGGTAGTCGCGGATCACGATCGAGTGCCGCCCCTCCTCGGCCGTCCAGCGTCGGGCCCAGATACCCCAGGCGTCACCGGCGCCGAACATCCGATCGATGGTGTTGAAGTAGTACGGGAGGTTGTCCTCGGTCAGCAGGTTGACGAACAGCGCGCTGCGGACCGCCGAGGACATCGGGGCCTCGTCGTCGGACCACTCCATGGCGCCCGTCGAGGCGTCCACCCGGTCCCACGGGATCATCTCGTGGGGGAACCACTCCTTGGTCTTGGCCAGGTGACGATCGACCAACGTCTCGAGAGTGGGGGTGAGCTCGGTCAGAAGGGCAGCGTGCTCCATCCCTCCACCCTACCTACCGGTAGGTAGGGAGACCAGAGCGCGTGGGTCACAGCCACCCCGGACGCGCCGGAGGCGGCGCCCCCGTGGGGACGCCGCCTCCGGTCACGGCCTGCGGGTGGCGGACGCTCAGGCGTTCCGGCAACCCCACGGCGCCCAGCTGCTGCCGGCGTCGTTGAAGATCTTGCGGGCGACCTTGGCGTTCACGTAGGGGTCGTAGATCTGGTCCCACTTGTAGCCCATGCGCTCGACGGTGGGCTTGTGCACGCTGTTGATCTGGAAGAGGCCGTGGTTCTTGCCACCGGCGCTCACGGCCCGGGGGTTGAGGTCGGACTCGCAGTCCGCCACTCGCACCGCCTTGGCGTGGGTGCCCTCTTCCGGGAAGCTCTGCTGGATCGCCATCTGGACCGTCGTCTGCTCGTCGCAGGCACTGAGGCCGACGACGAGACCGACCACCACGGCCAGAGAGAGGGCGAAGCGCTTCACGTATGCGGACTCCTTGAGAGATCGTCCCGCCTGCCCGGCCCCGTCCCTGCTGCGCAGGATCCTGACGAGGGGAGCGGGAGAGCCCGGTTCGAGCGACGTTGCTCGTGGGGGGGGAGGGCTCCCCGGCGGCTTGAAGGCGCCAAGATATGACGGATCGGTTACGAAACGCAAGATCACGTTGCGTGAAGGGCGTCACAGTGGTGTGACCTGGCCCGGGACGGCTCCGCCGGCCTCCCTACGATCGAGCCCCATGGCCCCACCGCTGTCGACCCGCCCGTCGCTCGCCTGGTTCGCCCTGCTGGACGGTGGGGTCGCCGCCCTGACGGTGCTGGCGCTGAGCCCGACGGCCCACGCCGCCGCCCAGGCGAGGGCGCCGTTGCCATCCCGGCCTGCGCTCAAGGGCCTGCTGGGCCTGACCCTCGTGCTCCACGTCGGCGAGGCCGCCGCCGCCCGACGTACCGCCGCCCGCCACGGGTTGCCGGTGGCGTACTGGACCCGGCAGACGTTCGTCGTGGGCTTTCCCTCGCTCCTCGCCCTGCGCCGCACCATCCGCCCCGGCTGGGCGATCGGTCGCCGTCCGACCGCCACGAACGTCACATCCGCGTCATACCCGTGACAGGGGTCAGCCGGTCCTGCGCTCCTCGACGGCGAGAGCGGCCAAGGTGCCCAGCCGGCGGACCGGCGACGACGGGGCGGCGGCGCCCGGGGTGGCCAGCAGCGTCGCGGTCGGGTCGACGAGCCCGGCGACGACCTGGCCGTCGGCCACCGGCGCGACCGGTGTCTCCGCCTCGACCAGCGCCCCGGCGGCGCGGCCCGGGGCGATCGAGGCGGCATGGGCGGGGGGGACGGCGGTCGACGGTGTCGGGCGGTGGAGGACGGGGAGGGTGCCGATCGTCAGCGCCCCGACTGCCGATGCGGCGACCGCCAGGGCGGCGACGACGAGGTCCCGGCGGGCCGAGCGGCGGCGGCGCGGCCCGGCACGGTCGACGCGCCCGGGGCCCCGGTCGAGCGGCGCGGCTGCGGACGGGGTGGCGGCGGCGACCAAGGCGGCGCCGAGGGCGAGGGTGGCCTCTCGAGGATGGGGATGACGTCGAGCGTGGCGGGCTCGGTCAGCAGCCGACGGCGACCCGCCGGGCTCGACGCGCTCGCCCAGGGGGACGGGGTGGGCATGGGAGCTTCCGGGGGCACGACCCGGTTGTCCCCCCGCTCACATGGAGCGTGGTTGGAGGCGGCTGGAGCCCGGCCACGGCCGGGGCCCCGGCCCTCGGCGGTCACGGACCAGCCTCCGGGCTCTCCGGGGCCTTCTCCTCGGCGACCAGGGGGGTCACGACGCACAGCACCTCCAGCGGGACCTCGAAGAAGGCGGCGAGACGCTGGGCCACGGCGAGCGACGGGTGACGACGCCCGGCCTCGAGATCGCCGTAGTGGCCGTGGGAGATGCCGACGTGGGCGGCGGCCTGGCGCTGGGTGAGAGTGCGGCCCGGTCGACCCTTCTCGTCGGGGCGGCCCATCCGGAGGGCGACCAGCTGCTGGCGGTCGCGCAGGCGGATCTGCACCAGCTCGCCCTCGGCCGTGCGGCGGCGAGAGGTTGACTTCAGGGGCATGTATGCCAAAATACGTCGATGTGGATAATGGCGTCAAGTGGCTCGACACCCAGTTGGCGTACGACCGGCTGACGTGCGGGTG
>DASYLG010000471.1:0-7116 GCA_036009685.1 Iamia sp.
CGATCACCTCGGGGATCGTCAACGCGACCTGCGGCCTCGTCGCCGGTTAGCGTGGACGGCGTGCTCGAATCTGCGTTCGCCGCGCGCGCCGAGCGCCACCGCCGCGAGCTCCACGTCCACTGCTACCGGATGCTCGCCTCCTACGAGGAGGCCGAGGACGCCGTCCAGGAGGCGATGATCCGGGCCTGGCAGAACCGGGAGCGCATCGCCGAGGGCGGGGCCAACCTGCGGGCCTGGCTCTACCGGGTCTGCACCAACGTCTGCCTCGACCACATCCGGCGCACGAAGCGCCGCCCGATCACGGGCACGGCGGCCGAGGTGGCGTGGCTCCAGCCCTACCCGGACATCCTCCTCGACCAGGCCACCGAGGCCGATGCCGGTCCCGACACCGCTGTGGTCGACCGGGAGACGATCGAGCTGGCCTTCCTCGTCTCCCTCCAGGCACTGCCGCCCCGCCAGCGGGCCGCCCTGATCGCCCGGGACGTGCTCGGGTGGACGGCGGTCGAGACGGCCGAGGCTCTCGACACGAGCGTCGCCGCCGCCAACAGCGCCGTGCAGCGGGCGCGGGCCACCCTGCAGGACCGCCTGCCGGCGCGACGGGCCGACTGGACCACGCCGGAGGCCGGGGCCGACGAGCTCGACGTGCTGGCCCGGTTCATCCGGGCCAACGACGAGGGCGACGCCGCCCTGGCCCTGTCGATCGCGGCCGAGGACATCCGCATCACCATGCCGCCCAACCCGATGGTGTTCGACGGCCGCACCGCCCTGGAGGGCCTGCTGGCGCGGGCCTTCGGTCCCGAGCACGAGGGCGAGTGGAGGCTGCTCCCGACCCGGGCCAACCGGCTCCCGGCGGCGGCCAGCTACCTGCGCCGCACGGGTGACCCGATCTTCCGGGCCTTCAAGCTCGACGTGCTCCGCGTCGAGGACGGGCGCATCGCCGAGATCACCACGTTCGGGTACTCGCACTTCGAGCGTCTCGGCCTCCCCCTCGAGCTGCCGACCTGACGCCACACTGATCGCCATGGAGCTGCTGCGCACCGATCGGGTGGTCCTCCGCGCCTGGCGCGACGACGAGGCGGACCGCCTGCTCGACATCCATCGCCGGCCCGAGGTCAGGCGTTGGATCGACGACGACCAGGACGACCCGGTGCTGTGGACGACCCGGGACAAGGCCGTCGAGACCATCGCCCGCTACGCCGCCGAGCTCGAGCCCGGCAACCCGGTGGGCTTCTGGGCCGTCGAGGAGCGGGCCACCGGGGTCGCGGCCGGCACGGTGCTGATCACGACCGCCGGGTCGGACCCGCCGCCCGACGAGACCGAGGTCGAGATCGGCTGGCACCTGCACCCCGACGCCTGGGGCCGGGGCCTGGCCCGGGAGGCGGCCGGCGCCCTGCTGGCCGCCGGTCTGGAGCGGCGGCCGAGGATCAACGCCCTCATGTACGTCGACAACGAGCCGTCGGCCGAGGTCGCCCGGGCCATCGGCATGGTCGAGCAGCCCATCTCGGTCGATCGCTTCTACCCGGGCGAGTCCCGCCACTTCATCGCCGAGGCGTGACCGCGGCTCGACTCAGGCCACGGAGTGGGTGAGCGTGCCGGTGTAGGCACCGGCGACGGCCGCGGCGGGCACCGACAGCAGCAGCGTCGGGCTCCAGGTCGCGGTCGTCGGGTCGGTGGCGTCCTCGACGCGGAAGGCCTCGACCGGGTCGCCCAGCCCGACGGCGTCGTCCACGGTGGGCTGGCCCGGGGTGAACGTGGCGGTCCCACTGGTCGCGGTGGCCGGCCCCGAGGCGTAGGCGAGGGCGGCGGCAGGGATGGTCTCGGCTCCCGTGGCGGACCCGGTGGTGAGGTCGGTGGCGCTCACGGTGGCGATCCAGCCCGGCGCCACCTCGGCGCGGTCGTCGACGACCGTGACGGCGCCGACCGCGGCGGTCTCGGTCGTTCCCGGGACCGGCGCATCGAGGTCGACGCCGGCGGGGGCGACGATCGACAGCGTGCCCGGCTCGGCCTGGGCCGCCACCGGTTCCGGCGGCCGGAGGACACCGGCGGCCCCGACCGCGACGAGGGCGACGCCCGCCAGCGCGGCCAGGGCCCCGAGGTGGGCGAGCCCGGCGCGGGCGGCCTCTTCGATGCCGGTCAGACCGGCTCCTCGGCGGCGCTCCGGCGGCGGCGCAGCAGCAACCAGAGCCCGCCGCCGACGACGAAGACGACGGCGGCTCCGACGGCGATGGCCACCGGCAGCCACCCGTCCCCGTCGTCATCGGGGGCGACGGCCCCGCCCGAGGTGTCGGGCTCGTCGGGGATGGTGATGGTGGCCGACGCCTCCCGCTCGACGCGGCCCGACCGCACCACCAGGTCGGCCCGCCACCGCCCGGCGGGAACGGCCTCCTCGAGGGGCACGATGATCGTGCCGGTCTGGTCGATGCCGAGGGTCGTGGTGCCCTCGGTCGGGAAGGGGCCGGCCGACAGGCCCCCGGGGCCGTCGCGGAGGCTGAGCTCGCCGGCCAGGTCGAGGGCGCGGCCACCGGTGTTCTCCACCGTGGCCACGATCGACGCCGCGCCGTTCTCGTCCCGGCGACCCTCGAGGGTGCCGATGGCGAAGTCGCTGGCCGGCTCGTTGTCGCCGCCCACCGACAGGTAGATGCGCACGCCGACCCGGTTCACGGTGGTGACCTGGCCGGCGGTGGGCGGGCCCGACATGGCCTCGGCCCACACCACGCCGTAGCGCTCGCCGGGGGCGGCGTCGACGGGCACGTCGATGCTCACGGTGACCTCGCGGCGCCCACCGGGCTCCAGGTCGACGGTGCCGCGGTCGACCGAGACCCACTCGGTCAGCTCGTTGCCCTCCCGCTCGGGAGCGAACCGCATCTGGCCGTCGGCGATGGTGGCGGCGGCGGGGTAGACGGCGAGCTCACGGGCCTCGTCGTCGTCGTTGACGACCTCGATCCGGCGGCTGATCGTCGCCCCGGGCGGGAGGTGGTCGACGATGTAGGTGCGGGCCCGAGGGTCGTCGGCCCGGTCGGTCGGCGCATCGAGGAGCCGGATGCCGATCGTGCCTTCGTCGGCGGCCGTCTGCCCCGGGGCCGCGGGGGCCCACAGGGCGCCGGCGACGACGAGGAGGGCGGCGGCGGCCACCAGCGTCCGCGTCGCGATCCGGGGACGGGGCCGTTGTCCGATCCGCCGTCTGAGGAGCATGAGAGGTTCGTCCGATCGGTGGCCGTCCGGGGCCGTCGTCGGGTCGGCGTGGACCCGACGACCGCCCCGGATGATGCCTGGATCAGGCGACCGACTGGGTGATGGTGCCGGTGTAGACGCCGGCCACGGCGCCACCCGGGACGGCGACGACGAGGGTCGGGTTCCAGGTCGCGGAGTTGTTGCCGGTGCCACCGGTCTTGGTGAAGGCGGTCTCCTCGGCGTCGATGGCGACGGCCGCGCCGGCGTTGGCCTGGCCCGGCGTGAAGGTGCCGGTCCCGGTGGTGGCGGTGGCGGCGCCCGACCAGTAGGAGACGAGGGTGGCGTCGACGGTCTCGGGCGCGGTGGCGCCGCCGGTGGTGAAGTCGGTGGAGATGGCCGATGCCGTCCAGGCCGAGTCGAGGGCGGCGCGGGTGTCGGCCACGGTCACCGGGCCGAGCTGACCGCTGGCGGTGCCACCAGGGGTGCCCAGGCCGATGTCGGCGCTGGCCGGGGCGGTGATGTCGAGGGTGCCGGCCTCGATCTCGAAGGTCACGGTCGTGTCGTCGGTGGGAGCGGCGGAGGCGACGCCGGAGGCGCCGAGGACGCCACCGACGACGATGCCGACGGCCACGGTGATGGCCGGCAGTCTGCGGGAGATGGGCATGAGGACTCCTTTGGCCCGAGGTCGCCCCCGGACGGTGATAGGACGCGCGTTCACCTGGTCGGTGCCATCAGTCAGTCGGGACGTCGGCGCCGAACGTGAGGCTTTTGGCCTACATTTCCCCACTCTCCGTCACCGATCGAGCGCGAAGGGTGAGGGTCGACAGGGGGTGTCGGGGTCAGGCGCTGCCGGGGGCGAGCTCGCTGGCGCCCATGGCGAGGAGCATGGCGCCGACCACCGAGGAGCGTCCGCCGAGGGCCGAGGCCCGGAGCGACACCGACGAGCCCACGCCGGCGAGCGTGCGCCGGCGGAGGGCCACGCCGACGGCGTCGATCAGCAGGTCACCGGCCTGCGCCAGGTCGCCGCCGATCACGATGCGGGTCGGGTTGATCAGGTTGGCCAGGTGGGCGATGCCCCAGCCGAGGTGGTGGCCGGCGTCCTCGATGGCCCGCAGGGCGGCGGCGTTGCCTCGGGTGGCCGCCTGCACGATCTCGGGCAGGTCGGCGCCCGGGAGCTGGTCGGCCAGCAGGGCCCGCACGGTGGCGATCGAGCAGTAGGCCTCGAGGCAGCCCCGGCCCCCGCAGCGGCAGAGCGGCCCGTCGTCGTCGATGGTGAGGTGGCCCAGCTCGCCGGCCATGCCGGTGCCGCCCCGGAACACGACGCCGTCGAACACCAGGCCGCAGCCGACCCCGGACGAGACCTTGACGTAGGCCATGCACCGGTGGCCCCGGCCCGCGCCCCAGCGGTGCTCGGCCAGGGCTCCGAGGTTGGCGTCGTTGTCGACGTGGACGGTGCGGTCGAGCCGCCGCCCGACGACGGCGGCGGGGTCGACGCCCACCCAGCCGGGCAGGATCGAGGCGTCGGTGATGCGCCCGGCCGCCTCGATCGGGGTGGGCAGGCCCATGCCGACGGCCACGACGGCGCCGCGATCCTGCCCGAGATCGGCCAGCAGCCGGTCGAGCATCGCCTCCATGGCGTCGAGGGCCTCGTCGAGGGCGTGGGTCGCGGCCAGACGCTGGCGGGCCTCGCCCACGATGGTGCCACCCATGTCGCCGAGGGCGACACGGAGGTGGCTGTGGCCGACGTCGATCCCGGCGATGTAGCCGGCCCGGCGGGAGATCCGGACCGTCGTGCCCCGCCGTCCGGCGCCGGCGGTGGTCTCGACGACGTCGGCGGCCACCAGCTCCCGGACGATGTTCGACACCGTCGCCGGGGCCAGGCCGGTGGCCCGGGCGATGGCGGCCTGGGTGACCTCGGCCGGGCCCGGCCGGTCCCGCAGGACGTCGATGACCCGACGCTGGTTGGCCGTGCGCAGCGACGTCACCGATCCCGGCGCCGAGCCGGGCGGCGAGGGGGCGGACGGCATGGGCGACAGGGTGGCCCCATCCGGCTACATCGGTCAAGTCTCGAAGACTACGGAGCAAAACGGCGTGACCGTTGCGATCTAGCGTTCACCTCTTGACGACAAGCGTCACATCTTCCATGCTGGCTCCGACCCAGGACCGCCGGCCCCCGCCCGGTCCGTGACCCCCATGGGGGATCGATGATGAGTGCTCGACGCGTGGCTGTCCTGGCCACCGTGCTCCTGGCGGTCGGCAGTCTCGCCGCCTGCGGTGCCAACGACGACAGCGGTGACGGCGGCAAGAAGATCGCCCTCCTGCTCCCCGAGTCGCAGACCACGCGCTACGAGGCCTTCGACCGTCCCCTGTTCGAGGACAAGGTCGCCGAGCTCTGCGACGACTGCGAGGTCGTCTACTTCAATGCCGACCAGGACGAGGACAAGCAGGCCGACCAGGTCGACAGCGCCATCTCCCAGGAGGTCGACGCCATCGTCCTCGACCCGGTCAACGGCGAGGCGGCGGCGGCCAAGGTGGCCGACGCCCAGGAGGCCGACATCCCGGTCGTCGCCTACGACCGCTTCATCGAGGGCGCCGACTACTACCTGTCGTTCGACAACGAGACGGTCGGGAAGCTCCAGGCCGAGGCGCTGGTCGAGGCCACCGGTGGCGAGGGCGACATCCTCATGCTCAACGGCTCGCCCGACGACCCCAACGCGGCCCAGTTCAAGGCGGGCGCCCACAGCGTCCTCGACGACAGCGGCCTGAACATCGTCGCCGAGTACGACAACCCCGACTGGAGCCCGGAGAACGCCCAGCAGTTCACCAGCGACCAGCTCGACACCATCGGTGACCCGGCCTCGCTGGCCGGCGTCTACGCCGCCAACGACGGCCAGGCCGGCGGCGTGATCGCCGCCCTCACCGAGGCCGGGCTCGACGCCAGCTCGCTCCCGCCGGTCACCGGCCAGGACTCCGAGCTGGCCGCCATCCAGCGCATCGTCGCCGGCGAGCAGTACATGACGATCAACAAGCCGTACCCGATCGAGGCCGAGACGGCCGCCGAGACGGCCGTGAAGATCGTCAACGGCGACGACGTCACCGGCACCACGGACTTCCAGGGCGTGAAGTCCTTCATCTTCGACCCGGTGGTCGTCACCGTCGACACGATCAAGGACACCGTGGTGGCCGACGGCCTCTACGAGGTCGACGAGATCTGCACCGCCGACTACGCCGACGCCTGCGCCGAGGCCGGGCTCGAGGCCTGACGCCCACCGTGCCCGAGCTCACCAAGACCGATGCCAGCACGACCGACGGACCACCACGGGATCAGGGCGATCCCGTGGTGGTCATGGAGGGCATCACCAAGCGCTTCGGCTCGGTGCAGGCCCTCTCCGACGTCGACTTCGACGTCAGCGCCGGGGAGGTCGTGGCCCTCGTGGGCGACAACGGCGCCGGCAAGTCGACGCTGGCGAAGGTGCTGGCGGGCGTGCACCAACCGGACTCGGGATCGATCCGGGTGGCGGGCCGGCCGGTGCACCTCCCGCACCCCCGGGCGTCCCAGGCCGCCGGCATCGCCACCGTGTTCCAGGACCTGGCCCTCTGCGACAACCTCGACGTGGTGGCCAACCTCTTCCTCGGCCAGGAGCGCACCCGGGCGGGCCTGCTCGACGAGGTCGACATGGAGCGCGAGGCGTGGGGGCTGCTCAAGCAGCTCTCGGCCAAGATCCCGTCGGTCCGCATCCCCGTGGCCGGGCTGTCGGGCGGTCAGCGCCAGACCGTGGCCATCGCCCGCAGCCTGGTCGGCCAGCCCCGGGTGGTGATGCTCGACGAGCCGACGGCCGCCCTCGGGGTGGCGCAGACGGCCGAGGTCCTCAACCTGATCGAGCGTCTCCGGGACCAGGGCCTGGGCGTGGTCCTGATCACCCACAACATGGCCGACGTCCAGGC